>JAHHQT010000095.1 GCA_020026215.1 Muribaculaceae bacterium | reverse complement strand
GCATAGATATTTGGGAAATGGTGACGAGTTTCTTCAGGGTCTTTGTGAGTAACGTCCAAATAGACATGGTCTTCACCGCGCATCTTCATTTCGTTGTCGATAGCACGAGCCACGATGTCACGTGGAGCAAGAGAAAGACGTTTGTCATACTTTTGCATGAATTCCTTACCGTCTTTAGTTCTCAATACTGCACCATAACCACGCATGGCCTCAGTAATCAAGAAAGATGGGCGATCGCCCGGGTGATACAATGCTGTCGGGTGAAATTGGATAAATTCCATATCCTTAACAGTACCCTTAGCACGGTAAACCATTGCGATACCATCACCGGTTGCCACTGATGGGTTGGTAGTTGTAGTATATACCTGACCAATACCACCGGTTGCCATCACCGTAATCTTAGACAAGAAAGTATCCACCTTGTTTGTCTTAGGATTAAGAATATATGCACCATAACAAGTAATGTCCGGTGTACGGCGTGTTACTATTTTTCCTAAATGGTGTTGTGTAATAATTTCTACTGCAAATGAATTTTCAAAGATGTCGATATTCGGGTGATTCTTCAGCGCTTTAATCAAGCTTTTCTGAATTTCTGCACCTGTATTATCAGCATGGTGAAGAATACGGAATTCAGAGTGTCCACCCTCACGGTGCAAATCGAATTCACCTTTTTCATTCTTGTCAAAATCTACGCCCCAATCAATTAGTTGTTTGATTTGCCCAGGAGCTTCTCTAACCACTTTTTCTACTGCTTCACGGTCACTTAACCAATCGCCGGCAATCATAGTATCCTCTATGTGTTTGTCGAAATTATCAACGAGTAGATTAGTTACTGAAGCCACACCGCCTTGTGCATAAAATGTATTTGCTTCTTCCAATGTCGTTTTACATATCAATGCTACGCGACCAGTTTTTGCCACTTTAAGTGCATAACTCATTCCGGCTATTCCGGAACCAATTACAAGATAATCGTACTTATAAGTCATTGCCGATTTATTATTTAGTTATGCAAAATTAATTATAATTTTTAGAATAGCTTGTAATACTCCTAAAATCTTTGACAAAACCGACAGGATATGGATTTTCAGCATAAAAAAAGAGATTGCATCACCTCTTTTCAGTCCAATGCAATCTCTTGTATTTCTCTTGTTTATCGTTTTTAATTAAAGTATTTGGAATAGATATTCCTGTACTCTTCAGTTTGTCTTGCTCTATTCAACCAGACATTCAGACTGTCGCGCATTTCCACGTTTGACTTGTTGAGAATCCAAGACTGGAATTGGTTGAAACTTACAGCCGTATTAATGCTGACATTCGGATAATTCGGCAATAAGGTTTTAGCTATTTTCTCACTGATAACGGCATATTTAATATCTCCCGTAGCCACCATCATAAACAATTGTTCCTGGCCGTATTTTTCCTCTAATTTATAGCGAATCGTATCCCCGATTTCGTTGGAAAGGTTCTTGATTCTGTCCACTACAGGAGAACCTGAAACGACACAGAGTGTTTCCCCTGCCAAATCCAACTGCGACTTCACATTGAATTGTCCCAAAGTATCACGTTTTTGTACCAATACCTGCTTATCCAAATAGATGGAATCTGAAAAGATATATTTTTCGCGGAACTCGGCAGTAACAGGAACTTGTGCTGCTAAAATATCATATTTGCCATTCTCCAATTGTGTCAAACTCTCACTTAACGAAACCACTGGAATCATCTTAATAGAAATGTTTTCCTTGCGCTCAATCAATTTCAATAAATCATTATTGAAACCGCCCAATGTATCATCATACATATAAAGAGATAACGGAGAATATTCGATTGCCACATAAACCGTATCAGAACTTTTGACCACTCCAAAGTCATTGTTCAAACCTTGACTGGAACAGCGCTTCAAGCTAATCATTGCTAAAATTGCCACAACGAGCAACGAGCAATAGACAAACATTTTAGGCTTGCGCAACAATGTATTTTTCATATTATATCAGGAAAGAATTAATTAGCAAAGTCAACTGAGATTCCTAATTGCAAACGTCCAGGATTCATCGGATAGTGCAATGCTCCGAAGTAGTCGTTACCACCCAACAATCCCTTGTTGGCATGAGAATAAAGCACATAGAAACGTGTCTTTTTCAACTTCATGTTCACATAGGCGTTCATAAAAGGATAGTTACCTAATTTCTTTTCATGCTGAGTATAGAAAGCCATAGTTGCCGGTTGGTAAGCAGGGGCATAGTAACGAGTATAATAGTTACAATCCACACCTAATTGTACTTGCAACACTTTCGCTACCTTGAACAATACAAACATATTGGAATACAAGGCAAACTTAGGTAACGACAACACATCTTCATTGGTTGAAGTCTGGAATGTTGCACGATTATTCCAGTTGAAAACGCCGAACCTTAATTTTTGGTCTAAACTTGCAGACACGACCTGTACACTACCACCCTCTTGTGTCGGCATTGCCTTGTCGTTAAAATAGACCATATTCTGAATATTTTCGAATCCCGCTGAAACGACAGTACCGGTATGAGGCAAGTCAATGCGCCCTCCTACACGGAATCTGCGCTCCTTGCCAAAATCATTGTTCCAGGCAAAGTGATTGGAAATATAATGATTCATCAAAAATGGAGTTTCTGTATTTTTAAAGAAACCTTCTCCTGTGATTTTTACAGAGTCGCCAAACAATTTGAATTTGGTAGAAACAGAGCCATAGATGTCAATGTCACCTGCAACAGGACCGACAATACCGAATTGACCTGTGACAGAATAGGTCAACAACGAGCCTCTTTGTTTGGTCAACTGACCACCCACCCATAACAAATTTTCGGTGGTTTTCGGTGCAATGGAAAAATCTGGGAATGGTGTCAATTCTTTAGGTTTGTCCGCTGAATGCAACATTGTATCCACGGTTTGGTTATAACGGCGAATTTCGTGAGTGACGTATGCCGACAAACCGAACTTGGCATATTTATGAAAACCTTCCAATAGGGAAACGCCCAAAGTATTCTTTAAACGCCAATAGCCAGTTCCGTCTTCTGTCCCGTCAACTGACAAATAGGAATTTTCAAAGAAATTCTTGTCATCTGAAACGCTATTGTTATAGAAATTATGACGATTCTTTTTATAGTCCAATGTCCAAATGAAACTTGAAACAGGAATATAAGTTTTGAGTATAGTATCTTCTAATTCCTCTTCGTGATAGTAACCCACTTTATAACGGTGGTTCATCAAGAATTGAGAACCTTTCACGCGTGAAAATGCATCCGACAAATTCACAGGAATTGCCTTAGCATCAATAGAAGGATCGCCACCTTGCAACTGTGCAGGATCAAGAATGTACAAGTCATCGGTTATACCACCATTTTCAGCCACCACAGCATTGTAGCTGTTGAACGATGCCTGCAATTCATAGCGGTCACTGATATATGAACCCGACAATCCCCATGTAAAGTTCTTAGCGTGTTGGGCATCATATCCACCCTTTGAGTGAAGATAGTCCAACATGGCGCCAATTTGGATTTTTTTACCTGCATTCCCCGAAAACAAGGCTTTCAATCTGTCCTGACCTGACAAACGACCGCCACCCCAGTTATAAGAAAGGAGAGTCATCGGGATACGCGTATTATAATAGACTTGATCTTGGGCATCATATACCCAAGGACGCAACACGTCTTCAAAATAAAATTCACTGGTCGCCTTTCTGTCAAAGAAAATATTATTGACACCCGGACCACCATAGTTGCCTGTTGTAGCATAAGCATCGCTAGTCAATGCAGGGATAGAAAATTGATAATAGTTATAAAGCAATGTATCAATTGTAGCCGGCTCATGCAGTCCGAGAGGGGCTGTTGCAGTCCAAGCATAAGAAGGTTCAAGCGTTTGCTCCTTTTTCGCAAAAGTAGGCAAAGCCAACGCCATCATTATTATATAGAAGATTAATCTTTTCATCGGGTGCAAAGTTAATACGTTTGCAATGAAAAGTAAAAAGAAAACATGAAAAAGCCGTTTAACTTAACCATTTTATTAACAATGCAGCAAATAGAATCAAGATAAGCACAACCACTACCGTAAAAATTGCCAAGCCCCATTTTATAATTCTCATAATTTTGGACTGCTTCGGAGAAATATCCTCCTTATTGTTTTGAATCAAGTTGATTACAGCAACCAATGTAATCAAAAAGTCATCAATCCATCCCAAGAATGGAATGTCAGGCACTAAATCAACGGGCAACAAGTCATAGATAATGGCCAATACCATCAAAATCCAAGAAGCCACCTTCCTTATAGTTGTCAATTTACTCTTTGGTTCATCCATAGTTCAATTTTTCTTGAAAATTAAATAATTATAGCCTAAAAGCAAAATATATACTTTAAAATTTTTATATTTGTCATTCTAATACGAAAAAGTTATGCTAATATCCTCACGTCCATTTACCTTTGACAGAGTGATAAGAATACTTATTACCATTGCTGTCATTATCGGAGTGTTTTCGTTACTAAAAATATTGTCCGACGCATTGTTACCTTTCTTTGTTGCTTGCTTGTTGGCATATATTTTCCAGCCGTTTGTAGCTTTCAACAAAAGAATACTCAAATGTAAGAACAACATCATTCCCATTTTATTATCCTTGATTGAATCAGCAGGGATTTTAATTGCTTGCGGATATTTACTGTTTCCGATTATCATCAACGAATTGGTAGATGTTACCCAAATGTTGCAGTCTTATTCTACCCTCAACGAAAACCCATACCTACCGAAAGAAGTACACGATTTCTTGCGCGAATACATCAATTTCGGCTTTATTTCTTCTCTATTGTCCAAAGAACAATGGTTGGAGTTAATAAAGAATGCAATTTCAGGGACTTGGATAGTAGTAAGTGGCAGTATTTCCCTATTGTTCACAGTGGTCAGCTGGTTCATCGTGCTACTTTATTTTATCTTCATTTTGATGGACTACGACCGTTTTATGACCGGTATGAAGAACTTGATTCCAGAAAAATACAAACCAACCGTATTAGGCATTGCATCGGATATTAAAATCAGCATGAACCGCTATTTTCGCGGTCAGGCATTGGTGGCATTCCTTGTAGGCGTGCTCTTCAGTATCGGCTTTAGCATCATCGACATGCCGTTGGCCATTGTCTTTGGTATGTTTATCGGCTTGCTGAATATGGTTCCTTACTTACAATTGATTTCCATTGTTCCAGCCATCATCCTCTGCTTGGTTTCCGCAGCGGAAACAGGCACAAGTTTTTGGCACATATTTCTGTTGACCATGTTGGTTTACTGCGTAGTACAAGTCATACAAGATATGTTTCTTGTTCCCAAAATCATGGGCAAGACAATGGGATTGAACCCTGCTATCATTTTGTTGTCTCTATCCATTTGGGGCGTACTGCTAGGCTTTATGGGTATGATTATCGCATTACCGTTAACTACCCTTTTGCTCTCTTATTACAACAAATACGTTCTCGGACTCCCTGATATAATTGAAAAATAAATTAGTGCCTTCCTCGTTTTTAGAGCCTTATTTATTTTTCTAATTAATAGAATTTTTATATATTTGAATCACTATTAACATTTAAAATTTAAAATACTATGGCAGATATTAACGCAGGAGCACAAGCTCCTCAAACAACACCACCTCCAGTTGAACACTGCAGTTGTGGATGTGGCGGTAATGGTAAAAAACTTCGTGATATCAACATTATTGAAGCATGCAAATTATTCTTTATGAATTATGCCAATTTTGAAGGACGTGCAACACGTGCAGAATTTTGGTGGGCATATCTAATGGTATTTGTTGTTTCTCTTATTCCTTTTGTAAGTTTTGTATGGGCTATCGCTGTACTTATCCCATCTATTGCAGTGGGTGTACGTCGTTTGCATGACATCGAAAAGAGCGGATGGTATTATCTATTGTTCTTAATTCCTATCGTTGGATTCATCCTTATGATTGTATGGTTCGTCAAAGAAGGAACCAAAGGTGCAAACCAATATGGAGAAGACCCTCAATATGAATAATTTTTTGAGATTAAAATAGACTATTTAAGACTGCATATTTTCTTTTAAGTATGCAGTCTTATTCAAATTAAGGCATCAACAATGATATTCAACTCCCTTGAATTCTTGATATTTCTGCCTTGCGTTTTCTTTTTATACTGGATGGTGTTCAAAGGAAAGCAAAGCAGAAATATTTTGATTGTAATTGCAAGCTATTTCTTTTATGGCTGGTGGGATGTGCGATTTCTTTCGCTCATCATTTTTACCACCTTTTGCAGTTACTTCAGTGGAATATTACTTGAAAAATACGATGATAACAAGAAACGCAGAAAACTGGTCTGCGCAGCCAATCTCATTGTTAATCTTATCATTCTTGGCATCTTCAAATATTTCAATTTCTTTGCAGAGAATTTCACCCTACTACTCAACTCATTTGGGTTAAAAGCAGGATTCACTACAACGAATATCGTACTTCCTGTCGGTATCAGTTTCTATACCTTCCAGGCTCTTAGCTATACAATTGATGTCTATCGCCGAGAAATAAAAGCCACTCACAACTATATCACATTTACGGCATTCATCAGTTTCTTTCCTCAACTGGTAGCAGGTCCCATTGAACGAGCCAAGAACCTATTGCCTCAATTTGAGAAACAACGCTATTTCAATCACCCTAACGCATCTGACGGCATCCGCTTGATATTATGGGGGTTCTTCAAAAAAATTGTCATTGCTGACAACTGCGCCCCTATTGTTGATTCCATTTTCCGTCAGTATTATTTGTTTGATGGTATTGAATTGGTCTATGGTGCAATTATTTTCTCCATCCAAATTTACGGAGACTTCTCGGGATATTCTGATATTGCCATCGGTACAGGCAAATTGTTTGGCATTGATTTGATGAAAAATTTCAATCGCCCTTATTTTGCCCTCAACATTCCTGATTTCTGGAGACGTTGGCATATTTCACTGACCAGTTGGTTCAGAGACTACGTGTATATTCCAATGGGTGGTAATCGCAAAGGAAAGTTACGCTGTATGCTGAATACTTTTGTGGTATTCGCAGTAAGCGGACTATGGCATGGAGCGAACTGGACATTTGTAGCATGGGGACTATTCCATTCTATTTTCTTTGCTCCTTACATA
>JAHHQT010000094.1 GCA_020026215.1 Muribaculaceae bacterium | reverse complement strand
GCTTTGCTTTCTGCGGAAAAGAAAGAAGAGTTGAAACAAATCAACGAAAAATTAGCATCATTGAACCTAAAGTTCGGTGACAATATCGTCAACGATACCAACAAATGGAAAATGGTGATTGAAAACGAAAGCGACCTTGCCGGACTTCCTGAATCAAGTATCGCCGTTGCAGCTGAAGAAGCTGAAGCCGCAGGCATGAAAGGCAAATGGGTATTCACACTTCATTCACCAAGCCGCTTGCCTTTCTTGACTTATGCAGACAACCGCGAGTTGCGTAAAGAAATGTATTTGGCTTACATCAACTTGGCAAACAACAATGACGAAAACGACAATAAACAACTTATCAACGAAATTCTTAAACTAAGAAGTCAAAAAGCCCAACTTTTCGGTTTCGAGAACTATGCCGCTTACCAAATTGCACCAGTAATGGCTAAAACAGTAAAAAACGCTGAAGACCTATTGATGCAAATCTGGGAACCTGCTGTAAAGAAAGCCAACGAAGAAATCGCTGATATGCAAAAATATGTCAACAACCACGGTGGCAACTTCAAAATTGAAGCATGGGACTACTACTATTATGCTGAAAAAGTGAAGAAAGAAAGATTCGAATTCGATGAAAACGACGTTCGCGCTTACTTCCCTATCGAAAACGTAAGAAAAGGTATCTTCACATTGGCAGAAAGACTTTACGGCATCACATTCAAGAAAGTGAAAGACGTTCCTGTTTATCATCCTGACGTAAAAGTATTCGAAGTATTCGACAAAGACAGCTCTCACCTTGCAACATTCATGACTGACTACTATGCACGTGCCGGTAAACGCCAAGGTGCTTGGATGTTTGTTTATCAAGAAGCTAACGGAACTAAAAACATTCGCCCTATCGTTTACAACGTAGGAAACTTCTCTAAACCGACTGCAGACAGCCCATCTCTATTGACTCTTGACGATGTTGAAACTATGTTCCATGAATTCGGTCACGGCCTTCACGGAATGTTGACAAAAACTCAATACAAAGGCAACGCAGGTACAAATGTTGACCGCGACTTCGTTGAATTTCCATCTCAATTGAACGAACACTGGATGTTGGAACCAGAATTGTTGAAAATCTACGCTCGTCACTATCAAACAGACGAAGTTATCCCTGAACACCTTGTTCAAAAATTGGTAGATTCAAGCAAATTCAACCAAGGTTTCATGATGACAGAATTGGTAGGTGCAGCTCTATTGGATTTGGAATGGCACAAACAAATCGTTACTGAAGATTTGGATGTAGCAGCATTCGAACAAAAAGTTGCTGAAAAATTGGGTATGCCTAAAGAAATCCAATTCCGCTACCGTTCTACATACTTCAACCACATTTTCAGTGGCGACGGTTATGCAGCAGGCTACTATACTTACCTATGGGCTCAAGTTTTGGACTGCGATGGTTACGAAGTCTTCCAAAAACATGGTATCTTCGATCCTGAAACTGCAGCAAAATATCAAATATTGCTTTAATCAGGTAACGCCGAAAACCCGATGGTTCTTTACGAAAACTTTGCAGGTCACAAACCTGAAGTTGGCGCATTGCTTCGCGACAAAGGGTTGGACAAATAATCCAAATTTCAACTTATAGACAAAGGCTGTTTGAGCAAATCAAACAGCCTTTATTTTTTGTATTCTGAAGGGAAACACTTATCTTTACACTGATTAAACGCGAAAAGTCATGAAGAAAATACTTACATTGATAGCCATTGCCACTGTTTTATTGACAGGTTGCAAAACCACAGAAGAAAATTATCGCAAATCTTACGAAGCAACTATTGCCAATGCAAAGGAAAAGGATATGGACGGTTTAGACAGTGAGACTTACAACAAGGTCATTGCCGCTCAACGCCCCAAGGCTGTCAGCGTAAAAGGTGATAACGTTCCGATAACTACAGGCTATGCCGTCATGTTCAAGGGAGACAACAAAGACTTGAAAAAGTACAATGTCGTGGTGGGCGCCATGCGCCAACAGTTCAATGCCAAGGCATTCTGCAACCGACTCAAGGAAGAAGCAGGATGCAATGCCTACATCATGACTGACAGGGATCACAACTATTTTGTGGTGGCAGCAGCCTACAACAACTTGGAAATGGCAGCCGAATATTTGAAGAATATCAAATCGCACATCAAATTCAAACTGCCGATTGATGAACCTTATATTTATGATACCAAACGAATCTTTATCAAGGACGAAGAATAGACTATCTCTTCAAGCGAGGTTTTGCCAGTTCGATAACCTCCAAATCCTTAATGGTATCCCCATCAATTTTCAAGCGGATTAATGTACGGACAGCCTGCCAACCATACACCCCGGCTGCTCCAGGATTAATATGCAACAATTCAAGCTGACGGTCATACATTACTTTCAAAATATGGCTGTGTCCTGCAATGAACAATTTGGGGCGATGCAAGTCCAATCGGGCTTTCATTCCAGGAGCATATTTACCGGGATAACCGCCAATATGTGTCATCATTACTTTCATATCTTCAGTCATCCATTCCTGAATCAAGCCGTATTTTCTACGGAAATTCGAATCATCAATATTTCCTGCCACTGCACGCACCAGCGCTATGGCTTCCAGTTTTTCAATGACTTCCATAGAGCCGATATCCCCTGCGTGCCATATTTCGTCGCACGAAGCAAAATGTTCGGCGAAACGTTCGTCCCAACAGCCATGTGTATCTGATAAAATTCCGATTGTTTTCATTCTCCAATTTGTTTACACAAAAGTAGACAGAATCTGCTACAAATACAATTTTTGGTTAAAAACAGGAAGATGCGAATTTAAGGAATTTTGCCACTTCACAATTTCATGTGTCCTCCATTTCTACAGACCGTTCCCTCTCATAAAACTATAAATCAACCGTTTGAGCAACAATATTCACAATTATATTTCCTATATTTACATTTTCCGTGAATCCGTTCTAAACTATTGTTATAAGCAATTTTAAAGTAAAAAAATTAATATAAATCAGCTACTCAATTAATTATATAGGTTTATTTTTAAAATTATATTGCCTTTTATTAAGAAAATTTTGATACCTTTGCAAAACGTTATTTCAACGTAATTAGATTATTCATAAACTTTTATATATACTTTTGTATGATAAACGCTCAAGACATTAAGAACGGAACATGCATCCGTATGGATGGCAAATTGTATTTTTGTATTGAATTCCTACACGTTAAACCAGGTAAAGGTAACACTTTCATGCGTACTAAATTGAAAGATGTTGTCAATGGTTACGTATTGGAACGTCGCTTCAACATTGGTGAAAAATTGGAAGATGTACGTGTAGAACGTCGTCCTTACCAATACCTATACCAAGATGGTACTGACTATATGTTCATGAACCAAGAAACATTCGAACAAATTCCTATCGCTAAGGATTTGATTACAGGTGTTGACTACATGAAAGAATCAGACATCGTAGAAGTTGTTTCTGACGCTTCAACAGAAACTGTTCTATTCGCAGAAATGCCGGTTAAAACTCAATTGAAAATCACTTATACAGAACCAGGTTTGAAAGGTGATACAGCAACTAACGCATTGAAACCTGCTACAGTTGAAACAGGTGCTGAAGTTCGCGTTCCTCTATTCATCAACGAAGGCGAAATTATCGAAGTTGATACTCGCGACGGTTCTTACGTAGGTCGTGTAAAATAATCAATTGATTTTACAAACGATAAAATGGAAGCTGTTTGACAAATGTCGGACAGCTTTTATTTTTTGCCTTTATTCAAGTAATAATTCACTAATTTTTGAGTTATAATATTTACACTGGTCGTGACGATATGAAAAATCTTTGTACAGAGCTTAACCGACGAATCGTAATACTTGACGGCGCAATGGGAAGTGAAATCATCTCCCAAGACATTGATGAAAGCAAATACCACCTCAATGAATTCGCTACCCTAAAACAGCCTTTAAGGGGTTGTTATGAATCTTTGTGCGTCTCCAATCCAGGCATCATAGAGAATATCCATACGCAATACCTGCTGGCAGGAGCCGACATTATTGAAACCAACACTTGCAATGCCAACGCACTTTCGTTACAGAAATACGGACTGTCGGCATACGACCGCCTCATCAATCTCAAAGCCGTACAAATTGCCAGAAAATCCGTTGAGCATCATTACGCTAAGACAAGAAAAGAAGCCTATGTAGCCGGAGCTATCGGACCGGGGAATGCACTACTTTCCGACAAGAACAGCAAAGAGTTTCAAGCGCTTACAGATGCGTACTTTGCACAGGCATCAGCCATCATCGAAGGCGGAGCTGACCTGTTGTTCGTCGAAACCATTATCGGCATTATCAACGCCCAAGCAACATACCACGGAATACAGAGAGCCATAAAACAACAAAGCTGGGAATTACCCATCATCTGTTCAGCCGTAGTCAATGACAACGGCCGACTGATTGACGGCTCTACCCTCTCTGATTTTGTGCAATTTTGCATCGAAATAAATGCTTTTGCAGTCGGCTTGAATTGTGGAACGGACATAGGAACCACCATAAAAGCCTATCAGACATTGGCAAACGACAACCGATTGGCAGACAAATACCTCATTCTATTTCCATCGGCAGGACTGCCTGACAACCACGGCAGATACAGAGAAACAGCCCCAATTCTACAGCAAATTGGAAATGAGATGAACAAACAACATATCAACATCGTTGGCGGATGTTGCGGTACAGGCCCTGCATTCATTAAAAGTCTAAGCATCAAAGCATCCGTAAATAGACAAAGATTACTAACTCTTAAATGAGTCACGCAATAGCTAAATTTTTATAACAACGATTGTTTAGTAATTAAAATTTAGTAATTTTGTGGTTCTAAAACCAGAACCTAATAAAATGAGCAAAAGCAAGCAACTATATATATTTTGTGGATGTAATGGAGCCGGGAAAACCACCGCTTCATTCACTGTTTTGCCTGAAGTCCTAAACTGCAAGGAATTTGTGAACGCAGACGAAATTGCCAAAGGACTTTCCCCATTCAATCCTGAAAAAGTTGCTATTGACGCAGGCAAATTGATGTTGATGCGTATGGAGGAACTGCTTGCCAGCGGAGTGAGTTTTGCCTTTGAAACGACACTTGCCACCAAAGGCTACAAACGCTTCATCAAACGTGCCCAAGATGCAGGCTATCGTGTCTCATTGATTTATTTTTGGTTAAACTCTACGGAATTGGCCATCCAACGCGTTGCCAAACGTGTGATGGAAGGCGGACACAACATTCCGGAAGAAGTGATTCGCAGACGTTATGTTTCGGGCATCACCAACCTGTTCGAAATATATATGGATTGCGTGGACTATTGGATGTTGGCTGATAACAGCCAAGCTCCTCGTGTCATTGTAGCCGAAGGTGGCCGCAATATAAAAACAGAAATTCATGATCTTGAACTTTATAATATTATAAAAAGTAATGTCAGAGAAAGAAACAAACGAGCTGAGTGAAAAGTTACACTACGGACTTGCACTTGCCCAACAAAAAATGCTTGAGAAAAAAGCGAATAAGAATCAAACATTGATTGAAGGTTCTCCAACTGGCGAAATCGTTGAAGTACCTGCACAAGACGTGTTGGAAAAAATTATAACAGACAAAACTGAAGACGAAGAATGATGGAGTACAACGATCTTTTGGAACTGTTGAATTCAGAATCTGAAAGAATCAATTCTCCTCAGTTTATCGACGCTGATCCCATTCAATTTCCGAGACGTTTTGAAACGTTGCAGGATATCGAAATCGTCGCTTTCCTATCAGCATCCATTGCTTGGGGCAATCGAAAAATGATATGCCATAACTGTGAAAAGATGCTGCAACTCATGGACTTCCAACCCTATAATTACGTTATGGATTGCGGTTACGATGACATACACGACCGCTTTAATATCCATCGCACTTTCTTTTCCGACGATTTTAGTTTCTTTTTAAGAGGTTTAAACCGTATTTACAATAAATACGGCTCTATCAACACATTTGCCAAATCCAACCATATTTCTGAGCAGGAATTCCCGGCATGGGAACTCATTCGATTGATGAACGAGGAGTTTGATGCCGCCAACATAGAATACCCTACAAGCAAACGCTGTCTGCCCCGCGACTTGAGCAAAACGGCACTGAAACGTATCAACATGGCTCTGCGCTGGTTGGTTCGCAACGATGGCATTGTGGATATGGGAGTTTGGGATTGTCTGAAACCGAAAGACCTGTATATTCCGTTGGATGTACACGTAGGCGATACGGCTCGCGAATTGGGACTTTTGACCCGTAAGGCCAATGACAAGACATCGGTAGCACTATTGACCGCAGAACTGCGCAAAATGCGCCCTGACGACCCTGTATTTTACGACTTTGCCCTCTTTGGCATAGGCATCGGTGCAAAATATACCGACAACGAATAATGTCAAAAAAAACAAAAAATGGTCGATGAACATTCACCGACCATTTTTTTATTTTTCCAATTCTGCAAGAATCTTTTTCAACTCTTCATCAGTTTCGTAGAGTTTGGCTTTGCAAACCTTCAAAAGTTGCAACGAACGTTTGGTGTATTTTGACAAATTGTCAATGCTACACGATTCGCTTTGCATCTCCCTAACGATAGCCTCCAATTCTTTGACAGCTTCGCCATAAGTCAATTTTTCGTTTTCCTGTTCCATATATTTTCTATTTAATTATTGACACAATTTCACCCGATGCCAATCGAGTGGTTACTTCTTCACCCGATGCCAGTTTAGAAGCATCGGTTACAACCGTTCCATTCTTGAAAGTCAGGGAATAGCCGCGTTTCAACACCCTGTCAGGAGAAAGCAATTCGATTTGCTTTTCAATTGACGACAAACGCATATTCTCTTGACTGATACGATTACCGCAATTCGACGAAATCTTCTCGGAGATATGTTCCAAATCCTTTGTAGCAGAATCAATACGGCTCTTTGCCCACATCGGTATCATGGACATATATTTTTCCAAGCGTGACTTATGGCGTGTCGTAATGTTTTGCGCCAACAAAGGAATGGTATTGCCATAGTAGCTTAATTCCTGCTTGGCAGCATCCAATCGGTCTTTGACCACTTCCACAATATCATCATTCAACGACTGGATATGTTCTGCCACTTCGTAGGCTT
>JAHHQT010000093.1 GCA_020026215.1 Muribaculaceae bacterium | reverse complement strand
AATCTAGTGATGGCACAACAGATGCCAAAGCCTGTTGAGTTGACAGATACTGCCGTAAGGGTAGGTAAGTTGTCCAACGGCTTAACTTATTTTATTCGTCACAATGAATTCCCTAAAGGTCAGGCTGATTTTCATATCGCTCAAAAAGTAGGTGCTGTTCAAGAAAACGAATCTCAAAATGGTTTGGCTCACTTTTTGGAACACATGTGTTTCAATGGTACTGAACATTTCCCAGATAAAGCCCTAAAAACTTGGTTGGAATCTATTGGTGTTAAGTTTGGTAATCACTTGAATGCACATACATCAACAGACGAAACCGTATATGATATTACCAATGTTCCTGTTGCCAGAGAGACAGTCATTGACTCATGTTTGTTAATCCTTCATGACTGGGCTTGTGCTTTGACTTTGGACGGTGAAGAAATTGATAAAGAACGTGGTGTAATTCACGAAGAATGGCGTATGGGTTTTGGTGCAATTCCAAGATTGATGAACCGTCATGCTCCTGAATTGTACTCGGGTACACAATATGCTACTCATGACGTAATTGGTTCAATGGATATCGTTGACAATTTCGAACACCAAGTGCTACGTGACTACTACCACAAATGGTATCGTCCTGATTTGCAGGCTATCATCGTTGTTGGTGATATTGACGTAGATAAAGTGGAACAAAAGGTAAAAGATTTGTTTGGAACTATCAAAATGCCGGAGAATCCAGCAAGATTTGATTACCAAGTTGTAGGTGACAATGACGAACCTATCGTTATCTCTGATAAAGATAAGGAAATGCCTTTCAATTTGTTGTTTGTTGCTCAAAAATTTGACTTGGTTCCAAGAGAAATGCGTAACACAGACCAATACTTACTATATGATTATCTAACAACTATGATTGATATCATGTTAGGTGAACGTTTCTCTGATTTGACTTTATCAAGTGACTCTCCATTTGGTGGTTGCTCAGTAAATATTGGTACTTTCTTATATGCACAAGTTAAAGGTGCTTTAATGGCTCAAGCTGTTGTGAATGAAAAGGGTGCAGAATCTGCATTGGAAGGTGTTTTGACAGAATTCAAGAAAGCCCGCGAATTCGGTTTTACTGCTTCTGAATATGACAGAGCACGTGCTCAATTCTTAAGTATGCTTGAAAACGACTATAAGAATAGAAATTCAGACAAGCACAATGTTCATGCTCAACGTTATATTAGACACTTCATCAATAACGAACCTATTGTGGGTGTTGATGTAATTTATCCAGCATTGAAAGATATCGTGAAGATGATTCCTGTTGAAGCTGTTAACCAAACGGTAAAACAACTTCTTACTGACAAGAACTTGGTTGTTTTCTCTATGTCAATTGACAAAGAAGGTCAAGTAATGCCAACAAAAGAACAATTAAGTAAGGTTATTGATAAAGTTAAGACTAAGGAAGTTGTAGCACATAAAGATGCTGTAGTTGATCAACCGTTGATGGCAGAACTTCCTAAGGCAGGTACAATTGTATCAAGAAAAGAAAATAAATTGTTTGGTTGCACTGAATTGACTTTATCTAATGGTGTCAAAGTGATTTTGAAGCCTACAAATTTCAAAGAAGATGAAATCGTACTTTATGCTGAAAGTGACGGTGGTGCTGCATTATATCCAGGAGAGGACTTTGTGAATGTTGTAAATGCTACCGATATGGTGGGCGTTGGAGGTTTAGGCGACATCAAATATAACGATTTGATGAAGATGCTTTCTGGTAAAAATGTTTCAATCAATCAATTCATTTCAAACTATAGCGAAGGAATCAGTGCAAACACTACTCCTAAGGATTTGGAAACAATGATGCAATTGCTTTATTTGTCTATCACAAAACCTCGTTATGACAAGGATATGTTCAATACAGTGAAGAATCTTTACCTTTCTCAAATTGAGAACCAGGAAAAAGATCCGAACCATGCATTCTCTGATTCTTTGTCATGTACAATGTGGAATCACCATCCGAAAGCGAGCAAAACCATGAACAAGGCAAATATCAATAAATTTGATTATGACCGCATGATGGAAATCTACAAAGAAAGATTTGCGAATGCTGCTGACTTTACATACTATGTAATCGGTAACTTTGATGTTGCTCAAATGGAAGAATTGCTTAAACAATATGTTGCATCTCTTCCTTCAAATGATGTCCGTGAAAAGGTTGTTAATGACGGTCGTGAACTATTTAAAGGTAATGTTCGCAATCAATTCGTCTTCAAAAACGAAGGAAATCTTGCAATGTTAGGTATGAGTTGGTGTGGTGACATTGAATATACTCTTGAAAACATGATTAAATTGGAAGTCGTAGGAGACTTGTTTACTGATCAATTGCTTGAAAAAGTTCGTGAAGATGAAGGTGCTGCTTATAGCCCATATGCTTACGGAACAATGGTTAAGAATTTCAAGACATCATTCATAATTCTAGCTGCATTTGGTCTAAATCCTGATAAATCAGTGAAGAGTGAAAAATTGACTCTTGAAAGCTTTGAAAATTTGGCAGAAAACGTAAAACCTGAATCAATTGCCAAATTCAAAGAATACAAATTGAAACAAAATAAAGAACGTCTTCGTGAAAACGGATATTGGATGAATGTATTGTCTAACTACTATTCTGAAGACATTGATATTCATACAGACAGAGAAAAAGTTGTCAATTCTTTGACTGTAAAAGATATGCAAGACTTTATCAAATCACTATTGAAACAAGGAAATCGTTGCGAAGTTTTGATGATGCCGAACTAATTAAGTTATTAAATAATGGAGATAACGCGTAGCCTTTGGGTTGCGCGTTTTTTTGTGTATGTATGGGCGTTACAGATGTTTGTAATAAGAAAAAAATTTAATATTTTTGTATTTAGGCTTTAATGATATAAAATACATACTTTTTCAGAGTGGATACTAAATAAGTATATATTATGTTGAATGAAAAATTAAATAAAATAATACCGCAAATCATACAGAATAGAATCGCTTTTTGGGTACAGTTATTCATGTGTATGGTTTCAATTGTTTTTCTTGGCGCAGTAACCATTGACTACGGCTTTGATTTAAGACGCTATGAAATGCAGTATATCTACCGTATTTACAATTTTACATGGTGGGTATATTTTATTGTATTCATACTTAGAATATTCTTTGTTAAGAAAATTGCCGTCAAGAAAATGTTTATGACTTCTTTTCTTGGGGGATTGCTTTTGCTGTCCGCTATTCCTAAGTTTTGGGATTGCACAGGGGCTACTGGTCTTTGGGGAATGATATCCTATATCTTACAACACAAATATTTCGTGATAGGAATTATATCCATTCTTTCTATTTGGGAAGTATCGACCAGTGTTGTCGGTTTGATTAATAAAAAAACAAATCCAGCCTTGTTGATGGCATCTGCCTTTATGGTTGTAATAGTCATAGGTGCATTCTTATTGCTTTTGCCGCGTTCTACTTGTGAAGGCATAACTATACCTGTAATTGATGCGCTGTTCGTTTCAACGAGTGCTGTGTGCGTGACTGGGCTTTCTTCTGTGGATGTGTCCACCACATTTAGTACAGAAGGTCAAATCGTGCTAATGGCGTTGATACAGATAGGAGGTTTGGGCGTAATGACAATTACTAGTTTTTTCGCAATGTTCTTTATGGGAAATACTGGTTTGTATAACCAATTAGCTTTGAAAGATATGCTAGGAACTGGAACATTCAATTCCTTGATTTCAACTTTACTTTATATCTTGGGATTTACTTTTTTAATTGAATTAGGAGGTGCCGTATGCATCTGGTTGAGTATTCATTCAACAATGGGTATGTCTATTCAAGAGGAATTGTTCTTCTCTATTTTCCACTCAATTTCGGCGTTTTGTAATGCCGGATTCTCCACCTTACAGGGTAATTTGGGAAATCCTTTGGTGATTTCAGGGCATAATTGGTTTTATGTGATTATCTCTTTCTTGATTATATTTGGAGGTATAGGTTTCCCAATTTTGGTCAACTTGAAAACAACATTTTGGTATTACATCAAGAATATTTTCAAAACCGTATTCTGTAGAAGTAAGAATTTGGAGCGTTTTTCTCATGTAACCAATATCAATACAAAAATAGTTATATCTTATACCTTTATCTTCATTGTTGTCGGTACAGCTTTATTAGCTTTTTTTGAATGGAACAACGCATTTGGGGGTATGCCTATTGTAGATAAACTGGTACATTCTTTTTTTAATGCTGTTGTCCCTCGTACAGCAGGGTTCAATAGTGTGGACTTGACTTCGTTCTCTATGTTCTCATTGTTGATTTATATGTTCTTTATGTGGGTTGGTGGTTCTTCTCAATCTACTGCCGGCGGTATCAAAATGAATACGTTTGCTGTTTCATTTGCGAACATGGTTTCGGTATTGAAAGGTCGTCAATGTGTAATTTTATTTAATCGTGAAATATCATCACAGACAGTAAGAAGGGCTTCTGCTATTTTGTTCGGTTCTATTGGAGTGATTTTTGTCTTTTTCTTTGCGCTAATGGCATTAGAGCCAAATATATCTCCATGGGGGCTTTTATTTGAAACAGTATCGGCATTGGGCACTGTTGGTTCAAGTTTAAATGTGACAGCTGAATTATCTGAACCTAGCAAGGCTTTAGTGGTATTGTTAATGTTTATAGGACGTGTGGGATTAATTACAATCTTAATGAGTTTCTTCCGTCAAGAGGGTAAGATGAAATTCCGTTATCCTAAAGACGATGTGATTATTAACTAATTTAGAATTTTAAAAGTTTATAGAATATGAAATATTTGGTAATTGGTTTGGGTAATTTTGGAGGAACATTAGCTGAAGAATTGACAAACAATGGACACGATGTAATCGGTATTGATTATAGTGAACAACGTGTTGATGAAGTAAAAGACAGAATTTCCGTGGCCTACATTATGGATGTGAGTGAACGTATGGCGATGAAGTCTTTGCCTTTGGATGAAATAGATTGCGCCATTGTAGCAATTGGTCATAGCATGGATAACTCATTGAGAGCTGTAGCCGCGTTGAAGGAATTGGGTATGAAGAAAATCTATGCACGAGCATTGGATTCAACCCACTTGTCTATTCTTAAAGCGATGGACATTCAGAAGGTTTTTATTCCTGAACGTTATGCAGCACAATTATTTGCAAAAGAGTGTTTCAGCGAAGATAAAGGTGCTGAAAGCAAGTAGAATTGAATTAACTAAATAAATCTTAAAATTAAACAATTAAACTTTTTGATTGACAAATGCTTACATGAAATGATGTACATTTGTCAAAATGAACGTTGGAAGATATATCATGATATGGGTAGTACTGTTATTTGCAGTATTGCCGTGTTCTGCATCTGAAAATCAAATTGAACAAGACGTGCAGAATACAGAAAATATCATACAGGATATTTCTGAAAGTCTCAACGTTATTCTTTCTAAAACAAAGACAAGAACACAATTACACAAACGACCTACTTATCGAGTGGTGCGTTTTCTACGGGTGAAATTGGTGTCTTATTCTTGTCCTCTCAAAACACAAGTTTCACATAGTTGTAAGATTGATAAGTGCAATTTGTATTGTGCCTATTTGGAATAGAATAAATCTTTTTCTCGGATTTTTTCTTGTTCAATGTGCATGTATTTGCAGTTGAACGATTTATTCATTCTAAAAAATATATATGGTACTGATATTATTGTATTTATTTGGTGCGTTGGCACTTTCATTTTTATGTTCTGTTTTAGAGGCTGTCCTTTTATCTACGCCTATGTCATTTATCTCGATGAAGGAAAGGGAAGGGCATAAGACAGCCGTTTTACTTAAAAAATATAAGACTAATATAGACAAGCCTGTTGCGGCTATCTTATCGTTGAACACGATTGCCCATACGATTGGAGCTGCTGGTGTTGGCTCTGAATCTGTAAAAATATTCGGAGAAGAATATTTTGGTATTATTTCAGCTGTCCTTACTCTGTTGATTTTAGTATTATCTGAAATTATACCAAAAACGATTGGCAGTTACTATTGGCGAATCTTGGCATTACCGGCGACTAAAATTATTCATTTCTTGGTGTTGATTACTTACCCATTGGTTGTTCTTGCGGAATTTATCACTCATGTTTTCTCTCCAAAGAAAAAACAAATTTCCGTGAGTCGCGAGGAAGTATCAGCCATGGTTAATGTCGGGATGGAAGAAGGTGTTTTTAAGGCGAAAGAAAGCCGAGTTATACAAAGTTTCATTAAGTTGATTACAGTAAAAGCCAAAGATGTAATGACTCCTCATTTAGTTGTTGAAACTGCTGATGTAAATGCTACGTTCAGGGAATTTTACGATGATAAGACATTGACTCCTTATTCGCGTATCCCCGTTTACAATCAATCCAAAGATTGTATTGTGGGATATGTGCTGAAAGATACGGTTTTGGCAAAAATATCAGAAGGCAAATCTGATGACACATTGTCAAGTATTGTCCGTCCGATTATATCATTTGGAGAAGAAGAATCTGTTTCTAATATTTGGGAGAAATTATTGGAAACACGTGAACATATATCTGTTATTGTGGATGAGTATGGATGTATGCGTGGTATTGTTACAATGGAAGATGTGATAGAAACGATGTTAGGGGTAGAGATTGTGGACGAAAATGATACTTCAACGGATATGCAGGAATTGGCTAGGGAAGTGAGTCGGAAGATGAGTAAATATAAATAAACTCAAACAGACTTACACATCTAAAATTGTAATGTAAATAATAAAAGCAGAAGTAGATCGCCAACTTCTGCTTTTATTTATAAATAAGATATTATTCCTATTTCACGTGTTGTTTGTATAAAGCTAATCGAGATCTTTCTAATTTAAATTTCATGTCTAATAGTTGAAATTTTCGGTCACCTAAGAATTTCGAGTCTTTTCTTAATTGAGCAAATTCATTTTCTAATTTTTTTATAGATTCTTCTTCGTCTCTATCACTAGTTCGAAGAAGTTTTAGTTCGTTGTCAATTTTTTCCAGCTCGTTGTTATTCAGATTCTCATTAACCTTGATATTGAATAATTCAGCATCAAGTTTCAATAAAGAAGTTTCAATTTGAAGAATAGCTACTTCCTTGATTGATTCAATTTGTCGAACCGACAATTGTGAAGTTTTACGAGCCGTCATAATGGCAATGATAATAGCAAGCAA
>JAHHQT010000092.1 GCA_020026215.1 Muribaculaceae bacterium | reverse complement strand
AATACGCTAGCAGCATTCGTTCGTCGCAGGATGGACGGATGCTTTTTTTGTTTTAGATGTTGGTGTAGGAATATGAAAAATGCAATATCCTTATTTTTGACATGAGAACGGGCGTTCTGTTAGAGTTTGTCAAAGTGAATAATTACCTGTATTCCATTCTTCGTTTGAAATTACCACATTTACTAACTTTGGAATATATACTATCTTTAATAGACTTATTAAGGAAAGTATATTGAGGGATGGCAATTATTGTAAAAGATATTGCATTTATATCGGGAGTGTTGTTCTTGATTCTGAAGGTGTACTTCTATTTAAAATTATTGGTATTACATATCTATTTAGAGTCGTAAATATAATAATAAATAAAAAAAGTAGCTAAATATTTAGCTACTTTTTTCTTATATGTACAAGTGTCTAATTTCCGAAATTTTCAGAAGTCCATATATTATAGTTGCCAATGGAGTCTGAACGGATGAGCATCGCCTTCATTCCCGGATTGGATTCCAATATTTTTTCCCTTTCAGATTGTGAAATAATCATGAATGCTGTGGCGTAGGCATCAGCGGTCATACAGTCTTTGGCAATGATTGTAGCACTCAATACCTCTGATTTCGCTGATTCTCCTGTTTTAGGGTCAATGATATGATTGTACTTGGCTCCTGTTGCATCGGTCTTGAAATTGCGGTAGTTGCCAGACGTGGCAATGGCTTCGTTCTTCAGGGTAACGATAGCGGCTGAATTGTGGTCAATGACCGAATCGTTGTCAGTAGGGCGGTCAATGGATATTTTCCAGTTCTTGCCTTTTGAATTCATTCCTTTCACGACAATTTCGCCACCAATCTCTACCATATAATTTTCGATTCCGTTGTGTGAGAGCAGTTCGCCGATTTTATCCACGCCCAAACCTTTGGCGATGGCACTGAAATTAAATTCGGTGCGTGTGTCGTCTTTCACCAATCGGTCGTTTTCAATATGTGTCTTTTGTATGCCTACAAATTGTATCATGGAATCCAATGCTGCTTGTGTCGGTGTAGTATTGTTCTTGTAACCGAATCCCCAAGCATTGATGATAGGGGCAAGTGTAGGATCAAATGCGCCGTTTGTCTGTACGTTCACTTCCTTTGACTTATTGTATAATACAAAGATGTTATTATCGAGGGAATCGCTCTCATTGTTGTTTATGCGGGTAATCAATGATTCTTTATTGAAAGGAGAGATACTCAATTCGTATTCGCGCAATACCTTGATGATGGAATCCCCCAAATCATCGGTATGAAAATAGGTGATATGATATTCTGTATTCCATACCGCCCCCTGGTTGAGTATCCATTTGTTTTTAGATGGTTTGAACACAAATATAAATATGATGCCTATCACTCCAAGAGCAGCCAGAAAAAAGGCTCTTGTCCGTTTATCGTCGAGAAAATTCATAATTGTACACTTTTAGATTATCACAAATATAAATTATTTTTTGCGAATTTATTTGCGATTAGAATTTATTTCTATAAATTTACATAAGGATATGATAAATATTCTATATATTAATTTTAAAGACTAAAACTTATGAAGACTTCTTACTTATTCTTAGCTTCAGGTTTCGAGGAAATAGAAGCTTTAGCCACTGTTGACGTGTTGCGTCGTGGTGGTATGGATGTCAAAACGGTTTCAATCAGCGGATCAAAGACAGTTGTTGGTGCGCACTCTATAGAAGTTGTAGCTGATATTAACTTGTCAGAAATCGATAAAGAAAATATTTTATGGCTGATTTTACCGGGTGGTATGCCTGGTGCAACTAATTTATATGAATGTGAAGATTTGCGCAACTTATTGGTTGAGCATAATGAAAAAGGCGGTAAAATTGCTGCTATTTGTGCTTCCCCTGCTGTCGTTTTGGGACAAATAGGTCTATTGCAAGGTAAGGAAGCAACTTGTTATCCCGGCTTTGAAAAATTGTGTGCAGGTGCTGATATGAAAGACCAACGCAGTGTGGTTTGCGGTAATTTCGTTACAGCTAACGGACCTTCTTCTACATTGAACATGGCATACGCTATTTTGTCGAATACCATAGGCAAACAAAATGCTGATAAGGTGATGCAAGATATGTTGCTTTATCCAAAACAACAATCTTTCTTCTTTTAAACGGACAGATTAGGATATTAGTAATAAGAAAAGAGCGATAGGTTGATTTAACTTATCGCTCTTTTTTATGGTCAGTGACGTTTAGTATTCAGTCTTGTCAGCTTTGTTTGCCCAAGCATGGAAAGCCTCGATTGCTCCTGTGTTTGGTATATGGACACATGGAATAGTACGCAATGCTTGTGGCTTGTCCAATTCTTCATAGATAAATTTGTCGCTGAAATCAATAGCATCAGCATCTTCTTTGGTGTTACCATAGTAGATTCTTGAAATTCCTGCCCAATAGATGGCGCTCAAGCACATCGGACATGGTTCACAAGAGCTATAAATATAGCAACCGTCCAATTTGAATGTTCCCAATTTTTTGCAGGCTGTACGAATTGCGTTCACTTCTGCATGAGCTGTCGGGTCGTTGTCCATAGTTACCGAGTTGGAAGTTACGGCTACAATTTCACCGTCCTTGACAATGACAGCACCGAAAGGGCCACCGCCGTTTTCTACGCTTTTTAGGGAAGCATCAGCTGCCATTTTCAAGAAAGCCAAGTCTTTATCTGTAATTTCTATTTCCATATTTATTTTTATTTTAGTCAAAAAAATAGCAATGCGCCAATTTCAGCACATTGCTATTATTGGGATACAAAGAAAAAGATTAAATTCTATTCTTCCAAGTAAAAAGTGATAAAAGAATTTAAATCCCGTTGTTGGGGTGATAATCTTGTCCTTGTTTTACGTTGTCTTTCTGAATCTTAGCGTTCAGTTTGTTGGTGAATTCGTAGTTTTTCAATCCCCAGCGCGGAGAAATCAACAAGGCTTCTGGAGACTGTGAGACAAAGCGTTCCAAGGCAATTCCTGGACGGATGCGTTTGATGAATTTGATGCACAAATCAATGTATTCGTCTACATTGAACTGCATGATTTTGACCAAACCTTTTTCTACCTGATGTGCCATTTTCGTGCCTTTGATGAGTTGAAGCTGGTGTATTTTCAGAGTTTCAATCGGCAATTCCGAAATACGGTCAGCAGTGCGCATGAAATCTTCTTCCGTCTCTCCCGGCAATCCCATGATGATATGCAGTCCGCACATTAATCCTCGTTGCTTGGTACGGTTGACTGCATCAACAGTTTCCTCCCACGTATGACCTCGGTTGATGGTTTGTAAAGTTTCATTGTTGGCAGATTCAGCTCCGTATTCCATGAGTACAAAATGTGTCTTTGACAATTCCTGCAAATAATCCAGCAGTTGGTCTGGTACGCAGTCGGGGCGTGTGCCGATGATGATACCTACCACATCTTCCACTTGTAGAGCCTCTTCGTACATCGCACGGAGTTGTGACAGTTCTGAATAGGTGTTGGTATAGGCTTGAAAATAAGCCAGATATTTCATTTCTGGATATTTTCTTGCAAAGAACTTTTTGCCTTTTTCCAATTGTTCGGTAATGGTCAGTTCGGGTTTGCAATAGTCGGGATTGAATGTCTGGTTGTTGCAATAGGAGCATCCGCCTGTCCCCTTTGTTCCGTCGCGGTTAGGGCAGGTGAATCCTGCATTGATTGCTATTTTTTGTACTTTATATGGAAATTTGAGCTTTAGAAAATCTCCAAAGTCAAAATAGGGCTTATTCATAATTTTGAACAACGATTTTGAAGTAGTAAATCGAATGTCACCATAGCAGCCATGGCTTCTACAACGGGTACGGCACGAGGTGCGACACAAGGATCGTGACGGCCCCTTGCTTTCAGCACAATGTCGTTGTGCGATTGGTCGATGGTTTCCACATCTTTCAATAGCGTGGCAACTGGTTTGAATGCCACACGAAAATAGATGTCCATACCATTGGAAATACCGCCTTGAATACCGCCTGAATTGTTGGTGCGTGTAGCGACTTCGCCATTGTAGTTATAGAAATTGTCGATGGTTTCTGTTCCTCGTTTTTCAGCGCCTTCAAACCCCATTCCGATTTCAAATCCTTTCGCAGCATTGATGCCCATCATGGCATACGCCAAACGTGCGTTGTATTTGTCAAATACAGGTTCGCCCAATCCTGCAGGGACACCTTTGATGACGCAGGTCACGACACCGCCCACAGAATCGCCTTCTGCTTTTAGGTCTTTGACCAAACGATACATCTGCTCTGCTTTTTCAGTATTTGGACATCTGACAGCATTGGATTCAATTTCGTCAGTTGAGTAATTCAATTTATCGTTCTCGATACCGATAGTACCAATTTTAGAGGTATAGGCGTAAATGTCAATACCCAATTTCTTCAAAGCCAGTTGTGCGAATGCACCGCCTACTACTCTGACCGCAGTTTCGCGGGCAGAAGAGCGTCCACCACCACGATAGTCACGAAATCCATATTTGCAGTCGTAGGTATAATCGGCATGTGAAGGACGATAGGCTTTGGCTATTTCTGAATAATCGGCAGAATGATGGTTTTCATTCTCGATCATGAAACCGATAGGAGTTCCGGTAGTTTTACCTTCAAAGACACCCGACAATATCTTGACCTTGTCACTTTCCTTGCGAGGAGTAACAATGTCGCTTTGTCCTGGACGACGACGGTCCAGTTGCTGTTGGATGAAATCCAAGTCAACTTCAACGCCGGCAGGCATTCCGTCAATAACACCGCCGATGGCTGTGCCGTGGGATTCTCCAAAGTCGGTGAGTCTGAAAATATTACCGAAACTGTTCATTATGTGATTCTTTTAAATGTTATCTGTGGTCAATTCCGCAGTTTCTCCGCGAGTGAATTCGATTAATTTTTCGGGATTAATCTTGATTTGTGTTCCTCTCACTCCGGCACTGATGTAGATATAGTCGAAGTTCAGACAAGAACTGTGATAGTATGTCGGGAAACTTTTTTTCATGCCCAATGGTGAGCAACCGCCACGGATATAGCCAGTAGTCGGTAGCAAGTCCTTCATCGGAATCAAGTCCACTTTCTTGTTGCCCGAAACTTTTGCTGCTTTCTTCAAATCCACTTCTTCATCACCAGGGATGACACAAACGAAATATTTGGTTTTTTCACCGTGAAGCACCAATGTTTTGAAAACTTGTTTGATGTCTTCGTGAAGCTGTTCTGCTACGTGTGTTGCAGCGAGGTCGTGTTCATCGACTTCGTACGGAATAAGTTCGTATTCTATTTTAGCCCTGTCCAATAGTCGGGCTGCGTTTGTTTTGCTAATATTTGCCATTATGAATACAAATATATATTTTTTTATTGGAAAATGCCAATCAAACCGAGGCTTAAAACTCGGTCGGTGGGATAAAAGAAACACTGCCTAATGTGGAAATAGGCAGTGTTTGCTGTTTAGGTTTATGATATTTTACTAATCATTCATTGTCAATAGGAGTTCCTCGTTGCTGTTGGTGCGTTCCATACGGTCTTTGATGAATTCCATTGCTTCGATGGAGTTACGGTCTGACAAGTAACGACGAAGAATCCACATACGATTCAAAGTGTCGCGGCTCAATAGCAAGTCGTCACGACGAGTACTTGAAGCCATGATGTCAACAGCAGGGAAGATGCGTTTGTTGGATAATTTTCTATCCAATTGCAATTCCATGTTACCTGTACCCTTGAATTCCTCGAAGATGACTTCATCCATCTTAGAACCTGTTTCTATCAATGCTGTAGCGATGATGGTCAAGCTACCGCCGTTTTCAATGTTACGGGCTGCACCGAAGAAGCGTTTTGGTTTTTGCAATGCGTTGGCATCCACACCACCGGTAAGGATTTTACCAGATGCAGGAGAAACGGTGTTGTAAGCACGAGCCAAACGGGTGATGGAATCCAAAAGAATGACAACATCGTGGCCACATTCTACCATACGTTTTGCCTTTTCAAGTACCAAACCTGCGATTTTTACGTGGCGTTCTGCTGGTTCATCAAAGGTTGATGCAATCACTTCAGCGTGTACGCTGCGAGCCATATCGGTTACCTCTTCAGGACGTTCATCAATCAAAAGGATAATCATATAGGTATCAGGGTGATTCTCTGAAATCGCGTTGGCTATATCTTTAAGCAATACAGTCTTACCTGTTTTAGGAGGGGCAACAATCAAACCACGTTGACCTTTACCAATCGGTGAGAACATATCTACCACACGTGTAGAAAGGTTGCAAGTCTTACCGCTTGTCAAATCAAATTTTTCATCAGGGAATAGCGGAGTCAAGTGCTCAAAAGGAACACGGTCGCGAACAAATTCAGTGGAACGGCCGTTGATAGAATCCACGCTACACAATGGAAAGAATTTTTCTCCTTCTTTCGGTGGGCGGATTGGACCTTCTACCACGTCTCCTGTTTTCAATCCGTTTTGTTTGATTTGAGATTGAGAGACATAGATATCATCAGGAGATGACAAATAGTTATAGTCTGATGAACGTAGGAAACCATAACCGTCAGGCATTACTTCCAACACGCCAGAACCTTGAACGATACCTTCGAAGTTATAGACAGGTGCTTGAGGCATTGCTGGTTCTACAGGAACTTGTTGTGCCTGTTGGCGTTGTTGACGTTGTTGTTTTGCTGCACGTTGTTTGCTTGCCTTTGTTTGTCGAGCTTGTGGAGCAGTAACTGGTTGAACAGATTGTTCATCCATGACAGGTTCTTGTGGGCCTTCTGCATTTTCTGCCTGTTGGCGTTGTTGTTGTGCGTTGTCTTCGGCAATTTGTTGTTGAGAACGTGGAACGAATTTCTTTCCACCGCTGATAGGGAAGAATGAACTTAATGAAATGTCTTTTCTGACAGGTTCAGCAGGTTTTACTTCTTCCTTTTTCTTTTCATCGTTAGCTTTCGGTTGCTCTTTCACTTCAGCAGGAGCTTCGGCTACAGCAACTTCTTCTTTAACGGTTTCCAGTTGTTTTACTTCTTCAACTTTCTCTTCTTGTTTTGCAACCATTGAAGTTTCAGTTGTTGTTTCTTCTTTTACAGCTTCCTTTTTGTCGGATGCTTTTTTAGTTGTCTTTTTAGCTGCGGCTTTAGTTGTTTGGGGCTTAGCTTCGTTCTCCTCTTTTACAGCAGGAGTTGGAGTTTCTGCTTTAGTAGTTTTTGTTGCTTTTTTAGTAGTTTTTTTAG
>JAHHQT010000091.1 GCA_020026215.1 Muribaculaceae bacterium | reverse complement strand
CACTGGGATCAGTTTACCCATGCACAGGATTAGCTGCTTTTTGAAAAGAATATCGGTGCTTACGTCTGTATTGATAAAGTTGCCCTTTCGCGCGGTGAACTCTCCATACTCAGCAACAAGGCTTCCCATGGTGGCAAAGGCAGTATTGTCGCCATAATAAGAGGTATGGATATCTATATGGTAAGCTCTGTGTTATTCAGACTGTCCCGTCGTCGTTATCAAGTGCGTGACATCAAATTGGATATGACTCCCAATATGGAGCAGATTGTTCGTAGTTGCTTTCCTACCGCCAAACGAGTTATTGACCGTTTCCACAAGAAACTGGCTTATGAAGCTGTTCTGGAGACTTTAGTAGCACAAAAAAGGACGAGGCAAATGCCCCATCCTAAATGTTTTCACAACGGAATAGTCCTTATTGTGATTTGCTTCAAATTAGTGACCCAAAGATAATGAATAATTTTTATTATCATGTTTATTTATGGAAAAATATTAATATATTTGGGGTGTTGTGATAAAATGAGTTAAGTATGAAAAGGATATTGGGATTGGATTTGGGTACTAATAGTATCGGTTGGGCATTGGTGAACGAGGCGGAAAATAAAGACGAGAGATCGTCAATTGTTAAGCTTGGTGTGAGAGTAAATCCTCTGACAGTAGATGAATTGACCAACTTCGAGAAAGGAAAGAGTATTACGACTAACGCAGATAGAACACTTAAGAGAGGAATGAGGCGTAATCTACAACGTTACAAACTTCGTCGTGAAACTTTGACGGAAGTGTTGAAAGAACACAAATTGATAACAGAAGATACAATACTTTCGGAAAATGGTAACCGAACAACTTTTGAGACATACCGATTAAGGGCGAAGGCGGTAACAGAGGAAATCTCGTTGGAAGAGTTTGCGCGTGTATTGCTCATGATTAACAAGAAACGGGGTTATAAAAGTAGCAGGAAAGCAAAGGGAGTGGAAGAAGGTACGTTGATTGACGGTATGGATATAGCTCGTGAACTTTATAACAATAACCTTACACCTGGTGAATTATGCCTGCAACTTCTTGATGCTGGTAAGAAATTTTTGCCCGATTTTTATCGTTCTGATTTGCAGAATGAACTTGACAGAATTTGGGAAAAACAAAAAGAATATTATCCGGAGATTCTTACTGATGTATTAAAAGAAGAGTTGAGAGGGAAAAAACGTGATGCTGTTTGGGCTATTTGTGCCAAATATTTCGTTTGGAAAGAAAACTATACGGAATGGAACAAAGAGAAAGGCAAAACAGAACAACAAGAAAGAGAACATAAGTTGGAAGGTATTTATAGTAAACGGAAAAGGGATGAAGCGAAAAGAGAGAATCTGCAATGGCGGGTAAATGGTTTGAAGGAAAAGTTGTCGTTGGAACAATTGGTTATTGTTTTCCAAGAAATGAATACCCAAATCAATAACTCAAGCGGTTATCTCGGCGCAATCAGTGATAGGAGTAAGGAGTTGTACTTCAATAAACAGACTGTCGGGCAGTATCAAATGGAAATGCTGGATAAGAATCCCAATGCGAGCTTGCGAAATATGGTATTCTATCGCCAAGATTATTTGGATGAGTTTAATATGCTTTGGGAAAAGCAAGCTGTATATCATAAAGAACTGACAGAGGAACTGAAAAAAGAAATCCGTGATATTATCATTTTCTATCAACGCAGACTGAAGAGTCAGAAAGGATTAATCGGTTTTTGCGAGTTTGAAAGTCGGCAGATAGAGGTAGATATAGATGGTAAGAAAAAGATTAAAACTGTAGGTAATAGGGTGATATCCCGTTCTTCTCCCTTGTTTCAAGAATTTAAAATATGGCAGATATTAAACAATATAGAAGTAACTGTTGTCGGAAAGAAAAGGAAACGAAGAAAACTGAAGGAGAATTATTCTGCTCTTTTTGAGGAACTTAACGATGCGGAACAATTAGAACTGAATGGTAGCCGTCGTTTATGTCAAGAAGAAAAAGAATTGCTTGCCCAAGAACTTTTTATTCGTGATAAGATGACGAAGTCTGAAGTTTTAAAATTGTTGTTTGATAATCCACAAGAATTGGATTTAAATTTTAAAACGATTGATGGTAATAAAACGGGATATGCGTTGTTTCAGGCCTACAGTAAAATGATTGAGATGTCTGGGCATGAACCAGTTGACTTCAAGAAACCGGTTGAGAAGGTTGTTGAGTATATAAAAGCAGTCTTTGATCTTCTTAATTGGAATACGGACATTCTAGGTTTCAACTCGAATGAAGAGTTAGACAATCAGCCTTATTACAAACTCTGGCATTTATTGTATTCTTTTGAGGGGGACAATACACCAACAGGAAACGGTCGTTTGATTCAAAAGATGACAGAACTATATGGCTTTGAAAAAGAATATGCTACTATACTAGCAAATGTTTCTTTTCAAGATGATTATGGCAGTCTGAGCGCGAAGGCTATTCATAAGATTCTACCTCATTTGAAAGAAGGTAATCGGTATGATGTGGCTTGTGTATATGCCGGATACAGGCATTCAGAATCGTCATTAACCAGGGAAGAGATAGCAAATAAGGTGTTGAAAGACAGACTTATGCTTCTTCCCAAGAATAGTTTGCACAATCCTGTGGTGGAAAAGATTCTGAATCAGATGGTAAACGTTATTAATGTCATTATAGACATTTACGGTAAACCGGATGAAATACGTGTAGAACTTGCTCGTGAGTTGAAGAAGAATGCCAAAGAGCGTGAAGAACTGACTAAATCTATTGCACAAACTACCAAAGCGCATGAGGAATATAAGACACTTTTACAGACTGAGTTTGGTTTAACCAATGTAAGCCGTACTGATATTTTGCGTTACAAACTTTACAAAGAGTTAGAGTCGTGTGGGTATAAAACACTTTATTCTAATACGTATATTTCACGAGAAAAACTGTTTAGTAAAGAATTTGATATTGAACATATCATTCCGCAAGCACGGCTTTTCGATGATAGTTTTTCTAATAAAACACTTGAAGCTCGTAGTGTAAATATTGAAAAAGGGAATAAAACAGCGTATGATTTTGTGAAAGAAAAATTTGGTGAAAGCGGAGCTGACAATAGTTTAGAACACTATTTAAATAATATCGAAGACTTGTTTAAGTCGGGGAAAATATCGAAAACAAAATACAATAAACTGAAAATGGCTGAGCAGGATATTCCTGACGGCTTTATTGAACGTGACCTACGTAATACGCAGTATATTGCCAAAAAGGCTTTGTCCATGTTGAATGAAATTTCGCATCGTGTGGTTGCTACAAGTGGATCAGTAACTGACAAGTTGCGTGAAGATTGGCAATTGATTGATGTGATGAAAGAATTGAACTGGGAAAAGTATAAGGCATTAGGTCTGGTTGAATATTTTGAAGATAGAGATGGAAGGCAAATAGGTAGAATCAAGGATTGGACGAAACGGAATGATCATCGTCATCATGCGATGGATGCGTTGACGGTAGCATTTACAAAGGATGTATTCATTCAGTATTTTAATAACAAAAATGCCAGTCTGGATCCTAATGCAAATGAGCATGCAATAAAGAACAAATATTTTCAAAATGGCAGAGCGATTGCGCCCATGCCATTGAGAGAGTTTCGCGCAGAAGCTAAAAAGCATCTGGAAAATACTTTGATTTCGATTAAAGCGAAGAACAAGGTCATTACGGGTAATATTAACAAGACAAGGAAAAAGGGTGGCGTGAACAAGAATATGCAACAGACACCACGTGGGCAGTTGCATTTAGAAACAATCTATGGTAGTGGCAAGCAATATCTGACAAAAGAAGAAAAGGTTAATGCTTCGTTTGATATGAGAAAAATTGGAACTGTAAGCAAGTCAGCTTATAGGGATGCATTGTTGAAACGTTTGTATGAAAATGATAATGATCCGAAGAAAGCGTTTGCCGGTAAGAATTCGCTGGATAAACAGCCCATATGGTTAGATAAGGAACAAATGAGGAAAGTGCCTGAAAAAGTGAAAATTGTAACACTTGAAGCGATTTATACTATACGTAAGGAAATCTCTCCTGATTTAAAAGTTGATAAGGTAATAGATGTAGGTGTCCGTAAAATACTAATTGACAGATTAAACGAGTATGGCAATGATGCAAAAAAAGCATTCTCCAATCTTGATAAAAATCCTATTTGGCTGAATAAAGAGAAAGGTATATCTATTAAGCGAGTTACAATTTCAGGAATCAGTAATGCGCAGTCATTACATGTGAAAAAGGATAAGGACGGTAAACCTATATTGGATGAGAATGGTAGAAATATTCCTGTGGATTTTGTTAATACAGGCAATAATCATCATGTGGCAGTTTATTATAGACCAGTTATAGATAAGAGGGGACAATTAGTGGTTGACGAAGCTGGCAATCCCAAGTATGAACTGGAGGAAGTTGTGGTTAGTTTCTTTGAAGCAGTGACAAGGGCAAATCTTGGTCTGCCGATTATTGACAAGGATTATAAAACGACTGAAGGCTGGCAATTCCTTTTCAGTATGAAACAAAACGAGTATTTTGTTTTTCCAAATGAAAAGACTGGATTTAATCCGAAAGAGATCGATTTACTTGATGTGGAGAATTATGGGTTGATAAGTCCTAATTTGTTTAGGGTACAGAAATTCTCTCTTAAGAATTATGTTTTTAGACACCATCTAGAAACAACAATTAAGGATACAAGTTCTATTTTGAGAGGTATTACATGGATAGATTTTCGTAGCTCAAAAGGCCTGGACACTATTGTTAAAGTCCGTGTTAATCACATCGGCCAGATAGTGTCGGTAGGAGAATATTAATATAATGAATGATTTATGGACAAAAACAATAATAATCCTCCAATTCCATCTGATTTCTTTCTCTATAAAAACAGCAATGGAGAGGTGAAAGTCGAAATCTATATTTTTAATGAGACGGTTTGGCTACCGCAAGACAAGATCGCACAATTGTTTGGAGTGGACAGAAGCATAGTAACTGAACATCTGAAGAATGTATATAAAAGCGGGGAATTATCAAAAGGGGTAACTTGTGCAATTTTTGCACAAGTTCAAATCGAAGGCACAGGGCAGGTCACAAGACAGATTGAGTTTTACAATCTCGACGCTATCTTATCCGTAGGCTACCGTGTCAACAGTATTCAAGCCACACAATTTGGAATTTGGGCGAACAGTGTGCTGAAAGAATATCTGATTAAGGGGGGTGCCATGAACGATGAGCGATTGAAGAATCCGCAAATGTTGTTTGGTAAGGATTATTTCGAAGAACAGTTAGCCCGTATTCGTGACATTCGTGGCAACGAACAACGCTTCTATCAGAAAATAACCGATATTTATTCGTAATGCAGTGCCGACTATGAAGCGGGTAGCGATGTTACTAAGAAGTTTTTTGCAATTGTTCAGAATAAGTTGCATTGGGCAATTTCCAGGCAAACGGCGGTTGAGATTATTGTTTCTCGTGTGGACGCTGATAAGCCTAATATGGCATTAACTACTTGGAAGAATGCACCCAACGGAATGATACGCAATCCGGATGTTTCTATTGCAAAGAACTATCTCAATGAAATGGAAATGGATGATTTGAACCGCATTGTTTCGATGTATTTGGATTATGCGGAGCGTCAAGCAAAAAAAAGGACAAGTGATGTACACGAGAGATTGGGTGAAAAAGTTGGACGCATTTTTGCAGTTCAACGAATAAGCCGTCCTACAACATAGCGGACGGGTGAGCTATGAGATTGCCAAGGCATTAGCGGAACAGGAATATGACAAATTCCATGTTAGACAACTTCAGAGCTACAAATTGAACTTTGACAAACTTTTAAAAGGAATGAGTCATGATTAAGAAAACACTTTATTTCGGAAATCCGGTTTATCTATCGTTACGAAATGCGCAGCTAGTTATTAAACTGCCTGATGTAGAAAAAGCAACGGTTTTGCCGGAAACGTTGAAAAAGCAGGCGGAAGTAACGAAACCTATAGAGGATATTGGAATCGTCGTGTTGGATAACAAGCAGATAACTATCACTTCCGGTGTGCTGGAGGCTTTGCTTGAGAACAACTGTTCCGTAATCACTTGTGATAGCAGGAGTATGCCAGTCGGATTAATGCTTCCTCTTTATGGAAATACTACGCAGAATGAGCGTTTTCGTAAACAATTGGATACTTCGCTTCCTTTGAAGAAACAACTCTGGCAACAAACTATTCAAGCGAAAATCAACAATCAGGCATCTGTGCTTAAAGATTGTATGGACGAGGAAGTAAAGTGTATGCGTATTTGGGCTACCAATGTGCGTAGTGGCGATCCTGACAATTTGGAAGCACGCGCTGCTGCATATTATTGGAAGTCTTTATTCTCAGATGTTGATAGTTTCACTCGGGAACGTGAGGGAATTCCTCCCAACAACTTGTTAAACTATGGATATGCCATTCTTCGTGCGGTGGTGGCGCGTGGGTTGGTAATAAGCGGGTTGCTTCCTACGTTGGGTATCCATCATCACAATCGCTACAACGCTTATTGTTTGGCGGACGATATAATGGAACCTTATCGTCCTTATGTGGATGAGTTAGTGTTTAGTTTGATACAAGAGTATGGAAAAAATGCGGAGTTGACAAAAGAGATGAAAACTCGATTACTGACTGTTCCGACATTAGAAGTGATAATTGGAGGTAAGCGCAGTCCGTTGATGGTTGCGGTAGGGCAAACTACTGCTTCACTTTATAAATGTTTCAATGGAGAGCTTCGGAGAATTTCCTATCCCGAACGATAGATTATGGATCGTTTTAATGAATATCGTATTATGTGGGTGCTTGTTCTTTTTGATTTGCCAACTGAGACTAAGAAAGAAAAAAAGGCTTATGCCGATTTCAGAAAGAATCTACAAAAGGATGGTTTTACGATGTTTCAGTTTTCCATTTATGTGCGTCATTGTGGCAGTAGTGAGAATGCAGCAGTACATATAAAAAGAGTTAAATCATTTCTCCCAGAATTTGGGCATGTCGGAATCATGTGTATTACAGATAAACAATTTGGAGATATAGAGCTTTTTTATGGAAAGAAAGTGCAAGATGTCAATACGCCGGGACAGCAATTGGAGTTGTTCTAGAATACAAAATCTCGCATTAATGCGAGATTTTGTAGGCGTTAATTTAGCGGTATCATTTTCTTGCATAGTTGGATGTCCCATATGC
>JAHHQT010000090.1 GCA_020026215.1 Muribaculaceae bacterium | reverse complement strand
ATCGGTAAATATGCCTTTGAAAATTGTACCAACTTGAAAGCCGTGGTTATCCCAAACAGTGTAAAAACTATCCAACCATGGGCATTCCGTGATTGTAAAGGTTTGGAAACTGTCACAATCGGCAACCAAGTTGATTCAATTGCAGACTACGCATTCTCAGGTTGTGATGCATTGACTTCTGTGACAATTCCAGACAACGTAACTTATATTGGTGAATCAGTCTTGTCTCGTTGTTCTAAATTGAAAACCGTAACATTAGGTAATGGTATCACAAACATTCTTCCTTACTCTTTCCAAGACTGCCAAGAATTGACTACTGCCAATTTAGGTAGCGCAGTAGAATCTATCGGTTACTGGGCATTCAACGGTTGTACAAAATTGTCTGAGATCACATTCCCTGACAATTTAAGAAACATTGACGCATCAGCATTTAACAGTACAGCATGGTTAAACAACCAACCAGACGGAATCATCTATGCAGGTCCTGTAGCTCTTAAATACAAAGGCAGTATGCCTCAAGGCACAAACGTAGAAATCAAAGAAGGAACAAAAACAATCGCCAACGACTTGTTCTACTATTATGGTTCAAACATCGCTTCTGTCAAATTCCCAACTTCTCTCGAAATCATCGGGGCATGGTCTTTCTACAAGGCTGCTAACTTGACAAGCATTGAAATTCCGGACAATGTAGAAATTATAGGTGAAAAAGCCTTTGCAGGCTGTACAAAATTGGAATCTGTCTCTTTCGGCAAGAACCTCAAGGAATTGGGTGACGGTGCATTTGTTGATGCCTCAAATATAAAAAACATCACAGTCAAAGCTGTTAATGTTCCTGATTTCAATCTTTCTATCTGGGATCCGACAGACCCATTTATGACAAACATCTATAACAGTGCAACTCTTACCGTTCCAGCAGAATCAGTTGATGCTTACAAAGCAAATAAGTATTGGGGTAAATTCTTGAACATTGTTGCAGGTGAAGCCGGTGTAGAAGACCTAAGCAACGAAGACATTAACATCAAAGTTGTCAATGGTAACATCGTCGTTGAAGCTGATGAAAATGCAATGGTAACAGTTTACAATATCAACGGACAAGTTGTTTACAACGGAGTTGAAAAGACTATTGCAATGGAACAACCAGGCATGTACATCGTACGTGTAAATGGCAAAGTTCAAAAAGTGATTTTATAGTACATACAATATATAATAACATAGCACTGAGGATTGAATTCAAAAGAATTCAATCCTCTTTTATTTCAGAGAGTTGAACCACGATCAATTACCCATTTTGCAAATCTTATTTAAGCTAAAATGATTGCACAGATGAATAATTTTATTAATTTTGTAATCAAAATAGATACTAATAAAATACGATGTAGCATTTGGTGTAAAAAGTAGATGTTATATTTATTTCTATTTATTTGATTATAAGAATAATAATATCATCCTAAATACATTTTAAACCTATTATTATATTAACATATATCTATTTTAACCTAGTAATTCATTTTATTAACCAAATTGATTGAGCTTATATTTTATTCTTACTTGTCTAACCTCAAAGACCTAACTTATGAAAAATAGAATTACAAAAAAACATATTTTCAATATAGTCCTTACAGCCGTTTCCGTTGCTGTTGTAGGATTTATTGCTGATTACTATATTTCATATTTTAACGAAGCTACTGCCCAGGAAAAGACAGTACAAGCCCTCGTATTGCCTGAAAATCATCCCGACATTTCAGACGCCGCAATGAAGTTTCCAGCTGAAAACCAATATTGCTTGAAATGTCACCAAGGCATTGAACCGACAAGACCGTTGAATTCAGAAATGATGAAACAGATTCTTGAAATGGGTACAAAGATGGGCGACCCTAATGGTTGTGTGGTTTGTCACGGCGGTAATCCTCACGAAACAGTCAACAAGAACCTTGCCCATAGCGGAGTTCCAAAAGGGAGCAAGTTGAAAGACTTTACACCTGTTCCAGGGTCATTGTATATCAACGAAAATACTTGTGGTCTATGCCACACTGACCATATATACAACGTGCATCGTTCAATCATGAACACCGATGCAGGTAAAATGAAAGCCATTAACTGGAGTTTTGGCTTGGATACCGAAAACAAGGACCACATTTATGGCGACCACGAAATGGACGACCCTGACGGACCTACTCCTCGTTTTGGTACAGAAAAATATAAAGCATACATGCACGAAATGGCAAAGGCTTTCCCAGGCCAATACCCTTCTGCATTAAAGAAAATACCGGAAGTGGATTTAAGCAAATTGGAATCCATGCCTGAACAAGCAGCATTTACTTATTTGCGCAACTGTAATGCCTGCCACATCAGCAATAAAGGTATGCAGGACAGAGGCCACTTCAGAGGAATGGGATGTGCAGCCTGCCACAGTGTCTACAGCAACGAAGGCTTCTATGAAGGAGGCGACCCATCTATCCTCAAAGACAAAGCAGGACATGTATTAGTTCACTCTATGCAAGGTACACGCAAGTCTAAATTTGTGATGAACGCACACCAAATGTCAGGAATACAAGTCTCCACTTGTGCCACTTGTCACGCAGCAGGTCGTCGTATCGGCCATGCTTACCAAGGCTTGATGGCATTGGGGCATGGTGACCACAGAGGGCCTTTCAATGAAAAGGGCGAATCTCAAAAAGCAAATGCAGGCTATGTATTCAAATATATGAAGAACGATGCCCACCACCGCTTAATGGCTGACGGTAAGGAAGTCACAGGCTTGCTTTGCCAGGACTGCCACACTACCAATGCTATGCACGGCAACGGTAATATCGGTTCTACAACACTTGCCACTATTGAAATTGAATGTGCCGACTGTCACGGAACAGCGACTCACTATCCTTGGGAATTACCATTGGGATATGGTGACGAATTCGGCAAGAAACTAAATATGAACGATGCCCGCGGATTGGCTGACGAACCTTTGGAAGTAACCAAGAAATTCGGTTTAGTTTATCCAAAAGAAGACGGCTATATTCTTTCTTCACGCGGTAATCCATTGGGAAATGTGGTTCGTAGAGGCAACAAAGTCATTGTCCATTCAGAAACTGGCTATGACTGGGAAGTTCCGACCTTGAAGAATTTGAATGAAACAGATGGCTGGAAGAACCCTGCCAAAGCCAAAACAGCAATGGTCAGCGTTCCTAAACACATGGAAACATTGGAATGCTACGCTTGTCACTCTACATGGGCAGCCCAATACTATGGATATAAGTATGTAATTGACTATACCAAGAATTCAATCGACTGGTTGAACTCAGCAGAAGATGTTGACAAAGACGGTACAACTTCTGACCATGACTTTAAATATACTATGCAAGTAGGAGCTCCTACAAACTGGGACTATAGTCATGTCCGTTGGGAAAATCCACCATTGGGGATTAACGGTGAAGGTCGTGTAAGTCCTTTGGTTGGCGTTATCCAAACAGTCAGCACTGTAATTGGACCGGATGGTAAAGTTATTCATTGGAACAATGTTGCTCAAACAGCACAAGGCTACAGCGCAACCGAATTGGCTCCAATCAACCCTCACACCACATCTTTGGAATCACGCGAATGTTCTGATTGTCACGGAAACTCAGCAGCTATTGGCTATGGTACTGACAATGGCAGATATGACTCAGAACCGGGCAAGACACGCTATGCTGATGTTGTGGATATTAACGGTAAGAATGTTAGTGAATTTACGGAAGCTCAAATATATGCAATCAAAGGCTTACATAGTGACTTCATGCAACTGTTGAACAAAGACGGCAAACAAATGCAAACCATCGATTCTCACTGGCCAACATCAATGCCATTGACAGAAGCACAGCGCCACTCATTGTCACGTACAGGTACTTGTTTGGCTTGTCACCAAGATATTCCTGAAGGATCTATTCCTATCAAGATGTTAGGCAAGATTGCAGAAATTGTTGACTTGAACTTCACAAGCGATGAAGACCACGGCCAATTATTGCGGGAAAACAATCTATTGATTTCATGGGTGAAAGCTGGTGGTATCATCATTATCATCCTATTGATTCCTCTTGGCTTCATCATCGTTATGAAAAGAAAAAGAATAGGTCAATTTATCAAGAAAATTAAGAATATTAAGTTTTAAAAGCGAATGAAAGAAAAACTCCTAAGATTTTTATCTTCTTATCGAGCGGCTCTGATATTTCTATCAATCTACGCAATTGTTCTAGCTTTGGCTACCTTCGTTGAAAAAGACTATGGTACGCCAGTAGCCAAAGCTATCATTTACTACTCCCCTTTGTTCATTCTGTTGCACATTCTGATGCTCATCAATTTCGTAAGCATTACCGTCAACAAAAAACTGTTCCAACTAAAACGCTGGGGATATATTGTTGTCCACTTTTCATTTATGGTCATCCTTGCAGGAGCGATGTTTACACACATATTCAGCGAGGAAGGTATGATTCATTTGAGAAAAGGAGAACGCACCGACATGATGATTATGAAGGATAACGACTCTCAAACCACACACCAACTGCCGTTTGAGGTAGAACTTCTTGACTTCAAGCTAACCCGCTATCCGGGATCACAAAGTCCTTCTTCTTACGAAAGTTATTTGCGTCTGTATGTTGATGGAACAACTTCCGAGCACAAGGTTTTTATGAATAATGTATTGGATATAAAAGGATACCGTTTCTTCCAAGCATCATACGACCAAGACGAACAAGGTTCTATCCTATCGGTGAACCGTGATGTGACAGGACGTACCATTACTTATATCGGTTATGCCCTATTGTTCTTCGGCTTGGTAGCTTGTCTGCTTGACAAACACACCCGTTTCAGAAGACTAATCAAGGAACTGAACGCTATGCGCTTGACCGTATTATTGGCATTACTATCATTGCCTATTCTTGTCAATGCTCAAACTATTCCTACTGAACACGCCGAGAAATTTGGAGCAATACCAATGCAGTCCAACAATGGACGTATTGTTCCTATCAATACTTTCGCCTCTGAAATTCTTCGTAAAGTGAACAAGGAGAAGGAGATTGACGGAATGACTCCGGAACAATTTCTTTTGGACTTGCTTTCAGCTCCGAAAAAATGGGCACACAAACCATTCATCAAAATTGACAAAAAGGAATTCGGGCAATTCTATACATTACCAAACGAATATATGGCCTATACCGATGCTTTCGACAAAAACGGATTCTACAAATTCGGCAAAGATTTGGAATTGGCCTATCGCAAAGTTCCTGCAGAACGCTCCGTTATTGAAAAAGAGTTGATTAAACTGGACGAGAAAATCAATATACTTCATCAAATCTTCAATTATCAATTGGTACGCATCTTCCCTGACAACAATCATGCAGAAGACAAATGGTATGCAGCAGGCGACGATTTAAGCGGTTTCTGCCCGGCTGATTCAGCACAAATTATCAGTCTGTTCCACAATTACCTACAGGAGGTAAACAATGCCAAACTTTCTCAAAACTGGGAAAAAGCAGACGTTGCCCTAAGTGCAATCAACCAATTTCAAATTGAACACAATACAGGTTTGGACATCTCTCCCCAACGCATGGCAGTGGAAATCAAATACAACAACCTCAACCTCTTCCATCATAGCCAAAAGGGCTACTTGATTATAGGCGGAATATTACTGATTTTCTCCATCATAATGATGATGAAAAAAGAGATAGTGCCTTGGCAAAAGACTGTAAAACTAGTTCTTTCAACACTCGTACTGGTATTCTTCCTACTACAGACCTACAGTATTGGTATGCGCTGGTACATTGCAGGCCATGCACCCTGGAGTAACTCCTATGAAACTATGGTATTGTTAGCATGGGTTTCCGTATTCGGTGGATTGCTATTTGCCAAGAAGAATTTTATGGCTTTCTCATTGGCAACTTTATTCGGTGGCGTAGTCTTGTTTGTGTCAAGTCTCAACTGGATGGACCCGCAAATCAATCCGCTTGTTCCAGTATTGAAATCTCCATGGTTGATGTTCCATGTGGCTACTTTAATGGCTGCCTACGGATTCTTTGGTATCAGCACCATGATTGGCACTACCAACTTGGTGATATTGTCATGCAGAACCCAAACTAACCGCGAATTTCTGACAACAAGAATACACCAACTCAGCATTATCAATGAAATGGCATTGATTATTGGCTTGGCATTAATGACAATCGGCATATTTTTAGGTGCTATTTGGGCTAACGAGTCATGGGGACGCTATTGGAGTTGGGACCCGAAAGAGACTTGGGCATTGATTACCGTGATTGTCTATGCCATTGTTCTTCACTATCGCTGGTTCCAAAAGAAAAAGTCAGACCTTATGTTCAACTTATTCTCTCAATTGGCATTCTTAGCCGTTCTGATGACTTATTTCGGTGTCAACTATCTGTTGAGCGGAATGCACTCTTACGGCAACAGCAGTGGCCTTGCAGGTCTCCCTGCATATATCTATGTCATCATCATCGGATTCTTTGTAATACCGGGCGCAATGGCATTAATAAAAAACAGAAAGTAATGGACATATTTGAAATCCAATAAATGAGAAAGGCATCTAACATAAGTCAGATGCCTTTTCTAATATAATAAAAATAACAATGTCTATTTATCCAATAACGGTTTCAAAATTGGGATTAACTTGTCGGCATAACGACGGAAGCCTAAATCTGTAAAGTGGATACCGTCAACTGTACCTTCGTTGTCGTAACCAGACAAACCATCACAAGGCAAGTAATACAAATTCTTATAGCCGTCTGCCACCAATTTTTCATAATTCTTTCTAAATTTGGCATTCTTCTTTGGCAAATATTCCTTGAAAAAACTGTCGTATTTCGCATAACTGTAAATCGGACCTTCTACCATTACGATAGGAACATCTGGACGAAGATCAGCCAATGTCTTGACAAAATCGTATGTAATAGTGTCACACATCATTTCAGTACAGTTAGGCACAGGGTCTAATACATAGACATCGGCATCTTCCACTTTTGCCAAAGCGCGAGCCATGCAGAAATCCATCTTACCTTCGCCACTGAAACCCCAGTTGACCACTTCACAGTTCAAGTCGCGTTGAATCATGTTAGTAGCCACCATACCGGTACGAGTTGAACAACCGCCTTGTAGAATGCTTGTACCATACATTACCACCTTCTTTGACTTGCGAGGAGTATCCAATACAGGTTGTTGGATAACAGATGCAGAATCTACACCAACCCACATTTCAGTAACACCATCATAAAGTGGCAAATAAATCAAATATTCGTGCATTCTGCCATCCATATTGTTGACATAAGTTTTAGTGCATTCCTTGGTCTTCTTGTCAGCAACAGGACGGTTGGTATTGACATATTCCCAACGGCCATCATCAGTCAATACATACAAGTCTGTACCCTTCAAACC
>JAHHQT010000089.1 GCA_020026215.1 Muribaculaceae bacterium | reverse complement strand
GATAAACGGAGTCAAGCATGCGTGACTTCCAGGCTTTTATCTCAGGCAGAACACGGTCGGTTATGCTGCTGATTGTGTCGGCAGAAACACGGTTACCTAAGTTTTCTTCCATCCAGTCACTGATTTCACGTGTACTGTTACCCAGAGCATATAGGCCGATTATGCGGTCTGCAACCCCTTCTGCAAGGATGGTTTCGCGCTTCTTGATAAACTGAGGATCGAAGCTTGAATTACGATCTCTGGGGGTTGAAACGGTTACTTCGCCCAGTGGTGTCTGAACCTGCTTTTGCATCTTACCATTACGGCGATTGCCGTTTTCGCGTTCTTCTGAAGTTAAATGAGCATCCATTTCACCTTCAAGTGCTGCATTTAAGATACTTTCTAGTAAAGGAGCAAATGCACCATCTTTACCCAATAATGACTTACCAGACTTCAATTGTTCGATAGCCTTGTTCTTGATACTTTCAAAATCAAATTCTTCTTTCATATAAAAAACTGTGTTAGCAAATATAATATTTTATTCTTTGCTGACACAGTTTAATTTACATCCTCTTGAATCTATCTTTCGAGCGGTGCAAGAATACCATCATGTCTGAGTATTGGAAACATCACTCGATTATATTATCACTAATTTCAATGCGGTTGTTGTTTTAGTTTGAATCGATTCTATTTTTGTATTCTTGTTTCAATTTCTTCTTCTGAGATTGTGAAGACGTGATTAAATACACCGACAGATACTATTTTCTGTTTTTTTTCAGTAAGTCCTATTTTACCTACGCTACATACAAAATAATTATCTACGGTAAGAGTGCCATCAAGGGTTAAGCCTGTCAATGCTGAACCAATGTTCATCAAGAACGCATCGGCTAATTTATTTGAACTACTGTCAAAGTCTTTGGTGATAACGTTTTTTAGTGTCGTTTGAATTGCATCTTTGTGCATCTCTTTGGAAGGGCATGTAATAACTGATACTGCCACAATTAATATGAATACGATAAATGCGGTTCTTTTTTTCATAACGTTTAATTATTGTGATTTACAAATTTACATAAATTCGCTAAATAGAAAAGTTATTAATGGATTATATACAGATCTTTTAGATATTTTTCAAAGGTAAATTTTCGTATCTTTGTGCGAAATAAACTTTGAATTTGATATGATAAAACAAGTCTCTTTTTCTTTGTCCGCCAAAAGTAGAGGTTGCCATTTGGTAACGAATGAAATTCTGCAACATTTACCCAAACCATTGCCTAAGGCAGGGTTGCTGAATTTGTTTGTCAAGCATACTTCCTGTGGCTTGTCCATCAATGAAAATGCCGATCCCGACGTGCGCAGTGATATGGAGAAAATCATGAACCATTTGGTCAAAGAGAATGAGCCTTATTATGACCACACCTTAGAGGGGGCAGATGATATGCCGGCACATGCCAAGAGCTCTCTGTTTGGTGTGAGTCTGACCATTCCCATTACCCAAGGTCGGTTGAATTTGGGAACTTGGCAGGGGATTTATCTGTGCGAGTTCCGTGACTATGGCGGTGAACGAAAAATTGTGGCTACAATTTATGAATAGAAACAATAAAGGCGCGATATGATTATCGCGCCTTTGTTATGATAGGGGGGTGATATTATTTAATCTTTTCGCAATCGTCCAACCACATAGCACTTGATGCATCGCTCGGCATTCTCCAGCAGCTGCGAGGAGAAAGGGAAATGCTGACTTGTGGGCCATCGGGCAAGCATGAACGTTTGAACTGTTGATTGAAGAATCGACGGCAGAACGTGCTTAACCAATGTTTGATGGTAGCTTCGTCGTATTCGCCTGCAAAGGCTTCTTTTGCCAAGAAGAATATCTTTTCAGGAGTGAATCCGTTGTTGACAAAGTGATAGATGAAGAAGTCGTGCAATTCGTAAGGACCGACCAAATCTTCAGTCTTTTGTTTGATGTTGCCTGCGTTGTCAGCCGGGATAAGTTCGGGGCTGATTGGGGTATCTAAAATGTCAAGCAGAATGTTCTTTGATTTCTCGTCCATTTTGTTGGCTACCCACCTGACAATATCCTGTACCATGGTCTTGGGAACACTCGCATTAACTCCGTACATGGACATGTGGTCGCCGTTGTAGGTTGCCCATCCTAATGCCAATTCAGACAAGTCGCCTGTACCTACTACCATTCCCCATGACTGGTTGGCAATATCCATTAGGATTTGTGTACGTTCGCGCGCTTGGGAATTTTCGTAGGTCACATCTTGTTGGGTAATGTCGTGGTCGATGTCCTTGAAATGTTGAATGCAGGCATCCTTGATGCTGATTTCGCGAATGGTAACACCCAACGATTTCATCAATTCGATGGCGTTGGTATAGGTGCGGTCGGTAGTGCCGAACCCCGGCATCGTTACGCCGATAATGTCCTTGCGGTCCTTGCCAATCATGTCGAAAGTCTTGGCACAAACCAATAGAGCAAGTGTAGAATCCAAACCTCCCGAAATACCGATTACGGCTGTTTTGGCATTGGTGTGTACGAATCGTTTTGCCAATGCTGTGGTTTGGATGTTGAATGCATCATAAAGCAATTCATCCTTGTTGGTGCCTTTCGGGTAGAAAGGATCTTTGTTGATGTCGCGGTATAATTTTTCTGTAAAGTCAGGTTTGTTGATGCGGTCAATCTTGACTATGCAACCGCCTTCCAGCACGTTTAGTTCGCGTGATTTGGTGTAGGTGGTGTTGATTCTGCGTGAGTGGCGAATCAAGTCGATGTCAATATCTGAAATGACCAGTTGAGGCTTTAATGAGAAACGTGAGCCCTCAGCCAACAGTGAGTTGAATTCGGTAATGATAGCATTGCCTGCAAATACAGAGTCGGTGGTTGATTCGCCGAATCCGCAAGATGAGAATACATAGGCACAGATGCACTTGAAGGATTGTTGCATCAATACTTCAAGCAAGAGTTTGTGCTTTCCGATGCTTTCGTTGTCGGCAGACAGGTTGAATATCACTTCGGCACCGTTCAAAGCGCAGTGAGTGCTTGGTGCGATGGTTGCCCAAACATCTTCGCAGATTTCAACAGAGAAAGTGGCTTTTGGTGTACGAAACAGAATTTTTGCTTCCAAAGGAGCGGTCTGTCCGCATAGGGTTAGGTCGTTGTGCTTGATTTGTGGGGCAGAGGCAAACCAACGTTGCTCGTTGAATTCCTTATAGTGAGGCAAGTAGGTCGTTGGTACAATACCCAAGATGCGACCTCTTTGAATCACTACGGCTGCATTGATGATGGAATTGTCCACTTCCAACGGCATTCCCACAATGGAAATGATGTCGAAGTTTTCGGTTTCATCCAAAATGCGTTTTAGGTTCTTTTCTGCTTCGTTGATGAGCAGCGTCTGGAAGAACAAGTCAGCACAAGTATAGCCTGTAATGCTCAATTCCGGGAAGGTTATTACTTCCACATTTTTGCTTTGAGCCTCTTTGATGATTTCTATTATTTTAGTTGCGTTGTAGTAGCAGTCGGCCACTTTGATTGCCGGCACGGCACTTGCCACGCGGAAGAATCCTAATTCCATATTATACAATTTTTATTGATAATCTTTTTCGTTGTTGTCAATAATGCTTTTCTCTATAATAAAACGAGGTCTGTTTTTCACCTCAATGTAAATTTTCCCGATATATTCCCCAATGACTCCCAATGAAATCAAAATCAAAGAGCCGATGAACCACAATGACAGCATCAAAGAGGTCCAACCTTGTACGGTTTGTCCGCAGAAGTGAGAGATAAGTACATAGAGAGCAACCGCCAATGTAGTAATGAGCATGATGATTCCCACTACATAAATCAAGCGGATAGGGCGGATGGAAAAAGATGTAATACCGTCGATGGCAAAACTCAACATCTTGCGAAGCGGGTATTTTGATTCCCCAGCCATGCGCGCTTTGCGTGCGTAATAGACAGTGCCTGTTTCGTAACCAATCAAAGGAACGATGCCACGGATAAACAGATTGCGTTCGTTAAATTCAAGGAGGTGCTTGACGGCACGTTTGCTCATCAGACGATAGTCCGCATGATTATAGACAGTCTTTGCGCCCAATGAATTCATCAGTTTATAGAAAGTCAAAGCTGTTGTTTTCTTGAAGAAAGTGTCGGTTGTGCGAGAGTCGCGGACACCATAGACAATTTCAATGCCGTGGTTGAATTTGTCAACCATTTCTTCAATCACGTCAATATCATCCTGCAAATCGGCATCAATTGAAATCAAAGCATCGCAGTAGTCCACTCCCACAGACAAGCCTGCAATCAATGCATTTTGATGCCCTGAATTGTGTGCCAACTTCACTCCACAGACATATTTGTTGGATTTGGAACATTCGTCAATGATATTCCAGGTTTTATCCTTACTTCCGTCATCGATGTAAAACATTTTACTGTCGGAGGAAATCATGCCTTTTGCTACCATTTTTTCAATAATAGCGGTAAGTTGTTTTATTGTTTCTCGAAGTACTTCCTGTTCGTTATAGCAGGGTACAACGATTCCTAATTTACTGGCCATTTGTAAAATTTATAAATCTTTTTGCAAGATAATTATTTTCTTTTTAATTCAAGCAGTTTTTAAAGAAAAAGTAAACTTACGGCCATTAGAAACAGTCCTGAAATGATGCCGAGCAATCCCAAGTGGTGGAAACCGTAGGATTCTGTACTTGGCAAAAGTTCGTCAAATGAAATGTAAATCATAATACCCGATACGAACGCCAATAGAAATGCATTGATTTCGGGAGTCCAAAATGAATCCAATATGAATACTCCCAACAAAGCTCCGATGGGTTCGGACAAACCAGATAGGAATGAATAGACAAAAGCTTTCTTGCGGTTGCCTGTGGCATGATAGATAGGAGCTGAAACGGCAATACCTTCTGGGATGTTGTGGATGGCAATGGCTATCATGACCGGAATGGCAATGTCGGCATGAGTGGCTGCTGTGGCAAATACCGCCATACCTTCCGGGAAGTTGTGAATACCAATGGCCAACGCCATCATAATTCCGGTCCTTTTCAATTTGATATTATCGGGCTTGTCGTGGATTTCGTGGGGGTTTTCGTCTTCTGGAACTAATCTGTCAATAATAGCGATGATGACGATACCTGCAAAGAAGGATAGGAGCATGAATACCTTAGGCATCAGTCCTTCGCGCGTTTCTGCAAACATGTTGACGGATTCGGGCATCAATTCCATAAACGAAACGTATATCATTACACCTGCAGAAAGTCCCATGGAGTAGGTGAGGAATTTTTTATTGATCCTTTTGGCAAGCAGAGCGATGACACTTCCGATACCGGTAGCCAAACCGGCTATTAAAGTCAGGCCGATGGCAAAGCTAAAAGTAGAAATTTCCATTATATGCTTATTTTTATGCAAAAATAGTAAAATCTATGTGAAGAACTTCTTCTATATTCGTTTTTTAACATTTGCCCTTTTGAAGATTAATGGCTACTTTTGCAGAAATTATTTAAAACCTATGAAAATGACTTATAATACCTTCTTACAAGGAGTTGCCTTGTCTCTTTGCTCCTTACTTTTTCCTGTATTTTCTGTTTTTGCCGATAATCAGACTATCGAAGATTTGAAAGTTGTTGTCCCGGCAGGAGAGTCACGTGAGTATTCATTCAGCGACAAAGCTGCTGGTTTCTATTATGGAATGGCTGGTAATGACCATTTCAAAGATTGGTATGCAGGTTGGAATATTCGGGCAAAACGAATTTTTTCAGATTACCAACTGTTTGCCGACAATGAATTGTTATCGCGCAAAGAGGTGGCTACAGTAGTTTATCCTAATCGATTGGAACGTGTATTTGACCTTTTGACAGAGAAATTCTATTTGGTGGATAAGGATAAGATTTTGTATATTGAGCTATCCGACGTGAAATCTTCAAAAGTAGGAATCAAATTGTTGGGTGATAATCTGACTGATGTTCAATTTGAAAACAACCGTTTGACTATAGGTGTAAAAGAGGACGCTGCGAGATTGTCTGTGACTGCGAAAAATAAAGATTCAAAACTGGAATATAAGAATGGTATTTTGTATGCCGATGCCCGTTGTGGTGGCTTCGTGATTTGTCATGGAACGGATGCGGAACTTGCTGAATTAAGTACCGATTTTTCCATCCATTCTGAAAAATATTTGACAGCTCGTGCAGAACGCATGAACGCTTTGATGCAAAAGAATCATATAGAGTCTGATGGTAATTTGGCAAAATCATTGTCTTGGATTGAATTGACAATGGATGAACTGATTACATGGCAACACGGCGGTTGGGGTATTTATGCCGGACTTCCTTGGTTTACTGATTTCTGGGGCAGGGACTTGTTTATTTCTATGCCGGGAGCAGTGCTTTGTACAGGTCAGTTTGATACCGCTAAAAATATTTTGGAGTCATTTGCCAAATATCAAGATATGAATCCGAAGTCAGAGACTTACGGACGTGTTCCAAACCGTTTGAACCTTGAGGGTATTTTGTATAATACAACCGACGGTACTCCTCGTTTTGTGATGCAGATTTTGGAATATGTGAAATACACAGGCGATATGGATTTCTTGAAAAAGGTGTATGAAAATGTAAAAGTGGCTACAAATGCTTCTATTCATAAATATACTGATGAAAAAGGTTATTTGACTCATGCTGACGCCGATACTTGGATGGATGCCAAACGTCAGGGAATCAAACCTTGTTCTCCTCGTGGTAATCGTGCTGTGGATATTCAGGCTTTATGGTATAAGCAACTTGTTTCAGCTGCTGAAATTGCCGATTTAATGGGTAAGAAGAAAGATGCAAAACAATGGAGAACTGTGGCTGAAAAGCTATGGGGTAACTTCAAGGCTGATTTTGTCAATCCTGAAAACGGTATGATTTATGACCATTTGAATGCTGACAATTCAGCGGATTTGCAATTGCGTCCTAATACAATCTATGCGCACGATATGATTGATGATTTGGAAGTGAAGATGAAAGATACTCGCAAGGTTTGGGAACATTTGGTATATCCTTGGGGTATAGGTTCTCTTGACCAAATGGATGATCAGTTCCATCCTTATCACGAACAATGGCATCGTTATCACAAAGACGATGCATACCACAATGGTACGGTTTGGTTGTGGCAGAATGGAGAAGCCATGCAACGTATGATTGAGCACGGACAAAAGAACATGGCTTTTAAATTGTTTGAAAATATGAATCGTCAGGCTTTGGAAGAGGGGGCAATCGGAAGTCTTTCTGAATGTGCCGATGCTTGGTGCAGGCCTGGCAAGACTTGGGTACGTCGTACCGGTACTTTCTTGCAAGCGTGGAGCAATGCAGAACAAATACGTGTATGGTGCCAATATTTCTTGGGAATACGTCCGAATATGTTGTGCTGTTCAATTGATGTAAATCCGAATATACCGACTGCATTGAAGCGTCTTGAACAAAATGTTTCCATTGCTGACGGTACATTGGTCTGTAGATACGATAAGTCCAATGAAACTACTTATTCATACGATTGGAAGGGTAAAGAAAAGGTGACTTTGAAATTTGACATTGACACTTTTGGCGACTTTG
>JAHHQT010000088.1 GCA_020026215.1 Muribaculaceae bacterium | reverse complement strand
AGACTCACCAACATATGGCCTCTTGTTCAATTTTTGTTCTATTTCCTCAGGATAGATATTTTGACCCGAAGGGCCAACAATCATGTTCTTGTTACGGCCACGAATAAAGATAAATCCGTCTTCATCCACATTACAAAGGTCTCCTGTATATAACCAACCGTCACGCAATGCTGCTCGTGTAGCCTCTTCGTTTTTGTAGTAGCCCAACATGACATTGGCACCTCTAACCTTCAACTCACCTACAACATTAACAGGGTCAACTGATTCCACTTGAACTTCCATGCCATCAACAGCCTGACCGCAAGATCCGACTTTTGTATCTTCGTGACCGGTGTATGAAATCAAAGGAGCACATTCTGTCATACCATAACCTACGGTATAAGGAAAATCAATACGACGAAGGAATTTTTCAACATCCTTGTTCAATGCAGCACCACCAATAATCATTTCAAACAATTGACCGCCAAAGGTTTCTTGCAATTTAGCCTTGATTTTGTTCAACAAGTGATCGTTGACGAAAGGAACAGTCAACAACAATTTCATATATGGTTTGTCAAGCAATGGGAATACCTTTGTTTTGATGATTTTTTCCAAAATCAATGGAACGGCAATAATCAAACGTGGACGTGCTTGAGCAAATGCATCAATGATGACTTTTGGTGAAGGCACACGTGTCAAGAAATAAACATGACAGCCTTTAGCCAATGGGTGAAGCAATTCTACAGAAAGTCCGTACATGTGAGCCAAAGGCAACATACAAATCATATTGTCACCAGGACCTAATGAAGAAAGTTTGCTCAATGCAAATTTAATGTTAGATGTAATGGCACGATAAGGAATCATTACACCTTTTGAGAATCCAGTTGAACCCGAGGTGTAGTTGATGATAGCCAAAGACTCATCATCAAATTCCTTGTAAAGGACATCATCTTGTGTAAATCTTTCCGGATAACGTTCACCGAACAATGCATTCAAGTTCGCCCTTGCATGATTGACAGCCTCGCTGCGAGAAGCAAGCAAACTGTAATCGTTAATACAGAATACAGAATCTACCTCTTGCAATTCTTCATAATCAAGATTCTTCCAAATTGGAGCATCGACAAAGAACATTTTTGCCTCTGAATGGTTCACAATATTGTGAATGTTGTCTGGTTTGAATTCATGAAGAATAGGAACTGGTACAGCTCCATAAGTCATTGATGCTAAAAAGGCTACAGCCCATTGTGAACAATTTTTACCGCAAAGGGCAATTTTGTCACCTTCCTTGATTCCAGAATTTTCAAATAGTATATGTAATTTTGCAATCTTTCTTGCAATATCACGATATTGAAGTGACATTCCGCTAAAATCAGTTAATGCCAATTCTTCCCAATTCTTACGAATTGAACTTTCTATTATTTTGTTTATATGCATAATTCGATTATTTAGAACCAGATTTTACAAAAATATAAAATTTAATCCTATTTTCACCTATAAACAGAGCAAAAAATGCTCTATTCATTAACTTTATAGACTAATTGACAAGATATTATAGTTTGTTGATTGTCATTCTCAACTCTGTCAATCTTTCTAATAATCCCTCAATTTTTTCAAGAGGCAACATATTTGCACCATCCGATTTTGCAACAGCCGGATTTTGGTGTGTTTCCATAAACAAGCCGTCAACACCTGACGCAATACCTGTACGGGCCAATGTCTCAATCAAATGAGGAAGACCACCTGTTACGCCACAAGTTTGATTAGGCTTTTGTAATGAGTGAGTTACATCCAAGATAACTGGAGCAAACTGTTTCATTACTGGGATACCGCGGAAATCTACAATCAAATCCTGGTATCCGAACGTAGTGCCGCGTTCTGTAATCGCCACATCATTGTTTCCGGCATCACGCACTTTATTTACTGCGAACTCCATTGCTTCTGGAGAAAGGAACTGTCCTTTTTTGATGTTCACCATTTTGCCTGTTTTGGCAGCAGCAACCAATAAGTCGGTCTGTCTGCACAAGAAAGCAGGGATTTGCAATACATCTACATATTCAGCTGCCATCGCGGCTTCTTCTACAGAATGAATATCTGTCACAACCGGGATGTGATATTCATCCCTAACCTTTTTCAATATTTCGAGAGCCTTAATGTCTCCTATTCCAGTAAATGAATCAATTCTTGAACGATTCGCTTTTCTATAACTGCCTTTGAATACATAAGGAATATTCAATCGCTTGGTTATTTCTACGATGTGCCCTGCAATATCCATTGCCATTGCCTCGCCCTCGATAACACAAGGTCCGGCAAGCAGAAAGAAATTGTTTGACACAGATGATTTGAGTTGATTAAGCATAATTTAATTGATTAATTGTATGAATCGCAGCACAAGCAAAAACTCCTGCTGTCTCAGTACGCAAACGGCTATTGCCAAGCGTTACAGGAACAAAACCGGCATCCAATGAAGCGCGAATTTCCTCTTTGCTGAAATCACCTTCCGGACCGATCATTATCATCACATTTTCACCTTTCTTATACTCGCAGGCGAAATTACGTCTTTCTATTTCCTTATCACAGTATGCTATGAATTTATGTCCGTCAAAATCACTTTTGATGACATCACTTATAGGGGTCAGTTCACAAAGTTCCGGCAAAACAGTTTTCAAAGACTGTTTCATGGCTGAAACCATAATCTTCTGAAGACGTTCTGTTTTCAAAACTTTTCTTTCAGAATAACGGCAAAAAACAGGAATAATACGGTCAACCCCCATTTCTGTCACCTTTTCCACCATCCATTCCAAACGGTCCATATTTTTGGTCGGGGCAATTACCACAGTAATATGGCATCCCCAATGATTCGAAATGTATGTTTTGTCCACAATTTCTACGCTACATTTTTTATTGGTAGCCTCACTGATGCGACACAAGAAAAGATTTCCCTTTCCGTCAACGACTTCAATTTCAGCGCCTGCCGAAAGACGTAGAACACGCACACAATGCTGCGCCTCTTCATCAGGGAGCAGCATTGTCGATTCTATATCAGGAGCATAAAATCTATGCATATCTGTATTTTTAGTTTTCTCTAACGTGTTTATATTTGAATATCAATGCAAAGGCAATGGCAACTACCAATGAATAGCTTGCAAAGATAAACCAAGGCATTTGCCAGTCGCCCAATAAGTATGAGCCGTCACCTACCATCTGCCATGAACAGTAATGTTCAACAATTGCACCGGCTGCCAATGTACCGATGGAAGCACCAATACCATTTGTCATCAACATGAACAAGCCTTGTGCTGATGCCTGGATACTTGAATCTGTCTCTTTTTCAACGAACAATGCACCAGATACATTGAAAAAGTCAAATGCCACGCCATAGACAATCATTGAAAGGATAAACATCCAAACGCCGCTACCAGGATTACCCAAGCCGAACAAACCGAAACGGAAAACCCAAGCGAACATGGCAATTAACATCACGCGTTTGATGCCATAACGGCTTAAGAAGAATGGAATCAACAAGATACACAATGCTTCAGAAATTTGTGACAATGAAGTCAACAAAGTGGCATTGTTTGCACCGAATGTATCAGCAAACATTGGATCTCCCTTGAAACTGGTGATGAACGGAGTTGCATAACCGTTGGTTACTTGCAAAGACATGCCCAATAACATGGAGAAAATGAAGAACAAAGCCATTTTCTTTGTCTTGAATAAGCGAAATGCATCCAAATCGAATATTTCGGCAATAGTTTTCTTTTTACCATTGTCTTTATGCAACGGACAAACCGGCAATGTAAAGCAGTATGCTGCCAACAACAAGCCTAGAGCTCCGGAAATAAACAACTGCATATAAGTATATTGGAAACGACCGATATGTTTATCAAGTGTAAAGAAGAATTCACCGTCACTAGTCAAAGTAGCACAGTTTACAAACCACATGGTTGCAATGAAACCGACAGTTCCCAACACACGGATTGGCGGGAACGCCTTGACTGTATCAAGATTAGCCTGACGTAATATGGAGAACGCAACAGTATTGGACAATGCCAAAGTCGGCATATAGAAAGCAACACTGATAGTATAGAACGTGATGAACAAATGTCCAGGAAGTTGAGCTCCTGCACTAAGTCCAAGATACCAGCAACCTAACATGAATAGCCCTGCAATGGCATGGCAAATACCCAACAATCGTTGTGGTTGGATGTATTTATCGGCCAAAATACCCATTACAGCAGGCATGAAAATAGAAACGATACCTTGGATGGAATATACCCAAGGAATCAAATCTCCTTTTCCAACGCCACCAAGATAATTACCTATACAAGTTAGATAGGCTCCCCATACGGCGAACTGTAAAAAGTTCATCACCGCAAGTCTGACTTTAATATTCTTCATTATGATTAAATTTTAATTTTTTCAGAGTTGATTTATGATATTAAATTTCTTTTTTCTTTGAATCGATGGCCTCCTTGATTTCAGCGGCACGTTCGTAATCTTCCTTGTCGATACTTCGTTCAAGCATCTTATTCAATTCAGCAATAGAGAATTTTTCCAAAGGAATCTTACGTATATCAAAAACAGGAGTAGAATTATCATCGTCCCCAATGCGTTCTCCATCAAGGTCGATTTCAAATCCTACTTCTTTCAATATTTTTTCTGTTGTATAAATAGGTGCATTGTAACGCAATGACAAAGCCACAGCATCAGAAGTACGACTGTCTATCTTGATTTCGCGTTCTCCATCGTCAAATGTAATTTCAGAATAGAAAACACCGTCTTCAAAACGATAGATATAAACTTCTTTCACCTCCACACCAAATGCAGAGAGTACAGACTGGAACATTTCATGCGTCAATGGACGTGAGAATGTCACATTCTTCAAATAAGCAGCAATAGATTGGGCTTCGGCTACACCAATGACAATCGGTATGCGATAATTTCCTTCGTATTGCGAAAGAATTAAAGCATAAGCCCCATTACTCACTTGATTGTAGGTAATACCCAAAACAGTCAGTCTAACACGCTCTTGCATAACGGCATTATTTTATTTTTCTACCGGTAATCACACCACTACCATAGCACAAATGGCCTGTAGCATCATAAATTACAGCAAATTGTCCCGGAGCAATACCCTGCACCTTCTTTTCTGATTCAATCAAATATTCAGAGCCGCCAAGTGGGACGAATTTAGCTTTGAAGAATTCAGGAGTATGACGGTTCTTGAACATAATGTCAACAGGGTCAGTAATTCCTTCCCATGGATTTCCTGAAATGAAATGCATTTCGTCAATATGAAGTTGTTTGCCATATTGTTTTTCAGTGTCATATCCATTGCTGACATAAATAGTATTGTCTTCCACATTTTTCTTGACGACATACCAAGGACCACCGCTCAAGCCCAAGCCCTTGCGCTGTCCGATTGTATGGAACCAAAAACCTTTATGCTCACCGATTTTCTTTCCGGTTTCCAATTCAATAATATTTCCCTTGCGCTCACCCAAATGACGGCGAATAAAATCATTGTAATTGATTTTACCCAAGAAACAAATTCCCTGGCTGTCCTTACGATAAGCATTTGGCATTTTAGAATCAACGGCAATACGACGCACTTCGCTCTTAGGAAGTGAACCGATAGGGAAAATCAAGTGACTCAACTGTTCATAGCTGATTTGAGCCAAAAAGTCTGTTTGGTCTTTCACAGGGTCAACAGCTGTAGCCAAATATTTTTTACCATCTACAAAATCAGTAGTAGCATAGTGACCAGTAGCTGTCAAATCAAATTCTTTACCCCAACGTTGTTCGAAATAACCAAATTTGATCATTTTGTTACACATCATATCAGGATTAGGAGTCAAACCTTGTTTTACGGTACGCAAAGCATACTCCATTACATTTTCCCAATATTCCTCGTGCAAAGAAACGACATTGAAAGGCAAACCATATTTGTGTGCAATGCTGGTACACATTTCAATGTCCTCTTCAGCAGAGCAATCACCTTCCCCATTATCCATACCGATACGAATATAGAACAATGTCAAGTCGTGTCCTTCTTCTTTCAATTTATGAACTACAACGGCACTGTCCACGCCTCCAGATATCAATACTGCTATTTTCATATTCCAAAACTACAAGTTTAATTCATTTAAATTTTCTTTATTGGTAAAGTAAAGCAACATCAAATAGTCCACTGAAACCTTACCCGGTCCTGCCAATACAATAAAGAAGAACATTCCTACAAACATAATAGGAACGAATCCCAACTGACCGGCATTTGTAAACGCATTTTCAGTCCACCCCATCATCATTACGGCAGATATTTTACCGAAATAGACAAAATATTCAGCAATTAGCATGGATACCATCGGGAATATGGCTGCTATACGTGTACAGAAACCAAATATAATCAATACTGAACACAACACTTCAATCGTTATCATCAATGTCAATGATGTTTGAGAACTCATTCCGAACACCTCTGGGAAAAAGTTGACCAACTCATCAAATTTTGTCATTTGACGGATACCGAATTGTAAAAATAAAATTCCGGCAAACATACGCATAAAGAATCTAGCAAGATTGCCAAACGAACGGTATGTCCCATTGAAGAATAAACGTTTTAGTTTGCGGTTCATAATTACTTAATTTATATAATATTTAAACACCTTTTGCATTAGCTGTTTGTGCCATCAAGTTCAACAAGTCAATAATGTTCGGGCTTTTGGCAATGATTTTTTTGTCTTTACCTAATATATAGACACATGGCAACAATCGCATATCGTATTTTCCGTTCATGTCTTCCACTTTTGCAGTGTACCAGTTTTTTGATTCCTTGGCTATGTCTGCATCAGCTTCAGCATCTTCCATATCGTAGACCGAAACGATATTGATAATACCATTATCAATCAAACGATTGGTAGCAATGTCTGCACTCATTCTGATTTTGTAGATAGAGCAATCCTCACAATTCTCCACGTTGAAGAAAAGGATCGTAAATTCAGAATCCAAAGAATGCAAGTTTGTTTTCTTACCATCCCTGTTAACTTGAATATCTCCAAATACAGAACTGATTTTAGAAGAAGTCAACCTTTGGATATTTTCTTCATAGATACGTTTTGCTTCTTTAGAGACCTTCTTGGATTCCATAAAATTACGGGCAAACAAAATATAAATATCATCACTGTAATAACGTGAATTTGGATGATAAACTTCTGTATCCACAAAATTCTTCACATTATTCAGATTCTGAGAGTTTTTGGAAACTCGCTTTACGAAATTCTTCACCGACTCATCCACCTTTTCCACATCAGCAAGAACAAAGAAAGAAATGTAGTCTGTAAATGTTTCTCTGAAAGAATCAACATTATCAATAGTGTTCTTTTCCAAATCGCAAACTTCCCACAAGTGTTCCACCATGAAATTGGCACGCATATTCACTTGCTTGACAGTTTCTGGAATTTCAGGATAAGGGAAAAGAGGTTTTACTTCTTGTGCCCACCCGTTGAATGCGCAAGCCAACAAAGAAACAAGAAGTGCTATATTCAATATAAATTTGTTCATGACCTTCCTTTTTTTAATATGCACAAAATCGTCAATTTTGTTACATTTTATATCAAATACAAAGATAACATTTGATAGCTGAAGAAAAAAGTAATTTATTTTATTTTTTGGAGAATCGAGAATACTAAATACCTCATCAAGTATTTTCTAGTAGATACAAAAAAAACAGGTCAAAACTTTCGTTCTGACCTGTTCTAAGGGGGCGGTTACCTA
>JAHHQT010000087.1 GCA_020026215.1 Muribaculaceae bacterium | reverse complement strand
TCTTTTATGCAAATAATAAATTACATTTTTAAATTTACTTTTGCAAATAGTAAAACATTTCGGACAACCAAGAATTTTCTGCACATACAAATTATCTAATCTTTATATTCAAATAGCATATTATAAACAATTATAAATCAATATACTATATAATATTCTGTACTTATTGTTTAGGTTTTTGAACAGAAATAACAAAGCAATAACCATTACTTTATATTTTTGTATATAAAATATTGGTTACTACTAAAATATGAATAATGTTAAAATTTACAACTCCCTTGTTTTGGTTCTGCAAACCCTTATTTGCGATATAGAAGGAGTCCTTACTTCCCTACTCTACTATTCCTTTTTATAAATTTCGAGTGAGTAATTTTATTCAAATTTGCATATTTATATTTGCAAACAGGTTCGTGTTTCCAAATTCTAAAATTGCGAATAGGCAAAATCCTGATTTCAGAAAATCAAATTTCGAAAAATCCTGAAATTTTGCCCTATTTATGTACAATCGATCAAATGTTTTCAAATATCGCCGGGAAATCGGCTGATAAAAGATATTTCTCCACATCTATCTCATTATAATAAAGATGATTACGCCTTAATATCCCCGTTTTTCACGTTCATACTTTTTTGTTCAGAAAAAAATTTAACAAATTCTGTCATTCTATTTACAAACAGACCCCTTTCCCAAACAATAAAAATTTGATGATGTTTGATTTTATGAAGAGTCACTATTGTCTCTTGTTTAAGACAAAGATAAATTTCACATGGGCATACCAATTTCCCACTCCTATAAAATATCTTTAAAAGAGAATTTGAGATAAAAACAGAAAAACAAATAAAACCATACAGAAAACGAATCATGTCGCTACTCCCAACGAAACTGTCATACATGAGAACTTCAACCTCCTGAGAATTCAATATTTCATTTACTCCCCATTATCGGCAAAGAATTCTAAATAGAAAACGCGACAAAATAGAGTTTAAAAACGAAATTTCAACATACAAATAATTGAATATTCGGAATATACCCACATTTACCTGTCTTAAAAAATATACACAGAATATGTGTCAAATAATTATTTAGCTTCATAAAGCGTCAGTACTGCTGAAATTTATTATCTTTGTTATATAAGCAACAACTGATGAAGAAGATTTGGTATTGCTTATGTTGTTGTGATTTGCTCTCAATTTATTATCTTTGTTATATAAGCGACAACAATAAATCATGCGCTGTGTGTAAGTTGTAGTTGTGATTTGCTCTCAATTTATTATCTTTGTTATATAAGCGACAACATCATAACCAACATTTGGTGTTCGAATCGAGTTGTGATTTGCTCTCAATTTATTATCTTTGTTATATAAGCGACAACTAAAACATGCGCTGAGTATAGGCAGCAGGGTTGTGATTTGCTCTCAATTTATTATCTTTGTTATATAAGCGACAACCGTGGTAATCGCGTTAATCTGTTCGTCTGTGTTGTGATTTGCTCTCAATTTATTATCTTTGTTATATAAGCGACAACTCAGCCGGACAAACCCAAGCCGACGCAATGGTTGTGATTTGCTCTCAATTTATTATCTTTGTTATATAAGCGACAACAAATTGGGTAAAGTAGTAAAGTTATTACAAGTTGTGATTTGCTCTCAATTTATTATCTTTGTTATATAAGTGACAACTCATATACTTTCTTGACTTCAAGAGGAATGTTGTGATTTGCTCTCAATTTATTATCTTTGTTATATAAGCGACAACTTTTAGAACGTGTGGCATGTGTGGTAACAGTTGTGATTTGCTCTCAATTTATTATCTTTGTTATATAAGCGACAACGCGAGGCCAAAGAACGTATTTACTATTTGGGTTGTGATTTGCTCTCAATTTATTATCTTTGTTATATAAGCGACAACCAGACTGAATTGACATACCATTACCGGAAGCGTTGTGATTTGCTCTCAATTTATTATCTTTGTTATATAAGCGACAACCTGATTGTATCTATTTATCTGTAATACAGTTCAATACAGTCAATTTTAGAATTCTAAAAGTTGTGTATAACAAATAAAGAATCCCTAAGTGTTTAGGGATTCTTTATTTTAAAATAGTTCCAATTGCACAGGTGCAGGAGGTGTCGGCTTCTCCTTTTTTCCATAAAATATCTGAATTTCTCCGAACTGTTTATCTGTAATGTTCATGATACAGACTTTCCCAGTTTCGGGAATCCATGTTTTTACCCGTTTAATATGAACTGAAGCATTTTCTACACTTGCACAATGGCGGATATAAATGGAATATTGAAACATTGCGAACCCGTCACCCAACAAATATTCCCGAAACTTGGTAGCAGCCTTTCTTTCTTTTTTAGTTTCGGTTGGCAAGTCAAATAGTACCAGTACCCACATTACACGATATTTACTTATTGCCGTATTCATAACTGTGGATATGATATTTTTCTGCATTCCCCCGAAAAGCACTTATATAGAGAAGCAGTGGTTTGCGATACCCCTACCATTAGCGGACCATGTTTCCTTTCAATCGTCACATCCAAGGTGGGAATTGCCAACAGTTCTGCCTTCAATGCAGGAGTTAATGATGAAATATCTTCGTATTTTGCCATTATCTTTAGCACTAATTCATCTACAAAAGGACGGTAAGGCTCCATAATATCATCAGCTAAACAATAGGCATTGTATCTATTTTTATGATGTATTCCCAGTGTAGGCAATAAGCCACTACTCATCAATGCTCGTGCCACGACAGACCGAAGAATCGCATATCCATAATTCAATAGATTATTTGGTGGCATTCCTTCTCGTGAACGCGTGAAATTCGGGATATGTGCAAACAATGTTTTCCAATAATAAACGGCAGCACGAGCTTCCAAATTGTCGGAGTCTCCACTTTTCACCTTTTCCGCCCATACCCTCATACAACCCGTTTTCCCCTTGGTGTAGCGCTCAAGTATGGTGAACTGATTGGCTATTTTCATTTTTACGGTTTGTTGCCAAAGTTGCTTTTTCAAAGGTATTGAAGCGTTGATTTGCACACGAAACCGTTCGCTTTGCACCGTATTTCCGTCTAAAGGCATGAACAAGCCTGAGGGCATTCCCCGTTCATTACAACTGACTACGGCACAATTATTGGCCATCAAAGCTGATAATAGCCCGGAAGTCATGGTTATCTGGCGATGATCCAAGACAATTGCACCTATATCCTCAATCGGTTTAGAGACAAAGGCTTTTTCTTTTATGGATTCTACCACTTGCCCGTTGTCAATCTCCGGGAAACGAATCATTAGCTGACCATTACGCAAGGACAAATTCGCTGGATGACCAAAATAAAGCGTTTTCTTAATCATAAGGCTTTCATTTTTTGAGATAAAACAATAAAAGGATGACAAAGTCTGCAAAATCAGCCTTTGCCATCCTTAAAAATATTTGAACAAAGTTAATTTAATTACAAATAGTCCCCTACGGAAACAATCTCTCCAATATGGTTAATGCGAATTTTTGCAATTTTTTTTAATCCATTTTCAGTTCTAATTCTCTTCCATGTAATACCCTTCAAATCTTTGACATCCTCCACATTAGTTTCCAAATGATGTCGAAAGTAATAATCTTTTGAGGTTAGTTTTTGAACACGGAACAAGTTAGGACTAATCCTTGCATAATTCTTAGGATCGGTTAGATCAATCGTTTGCGGATCGAACTGCGTTTCCTCGTTAGGGAAAACAAAATATTCATTCTTCTTCATAGAGAATTGGAATTTCCAACCCAAATGTGCATTGTATTGGGTATCGACCGCTGGAAGATGTTGCAAAGTACGCATCACTGCTTCATGGAATGTGACTACATGTTCCTGCCAATTTCCGTCGGCATCTTCAAAAATAGCCACATGATGATTGTTTCCCAGAGTCACGAAATCGGCAGGCTCAGTTTTTCCTTGAGAATTCAAAACCAGATTGCCGGCATTGTCTTTTTTATCATGCAAAGCGACTACGCTCTTCAAATCTTCCCCTACAACCACGCGCTTGATAACTTTTCCATTCTTCATACGAATTGGATTTTCATCTAAGTTAGAAAAAGCCTTTTCCTGGTTGCCGTCAAATTCTTGAATACGGTTTTCCAATGTTCGTCTCACTTCTGCATCGACCACTTTGGACACATTCAATGTCCCGTCCACCGCTTTACACTTGGTGTATTGATTTACCACATCTACAATCTTCACTTTTGTAGGAACGGTATCAAAAGAATTGAAATACAAAGGTTTCTTTTCCAAACTGTTCTTTCCTGTAAAAGCCATTTTAGGGTCATTGCCAAATTCCATCAAACGACAAGCCAAAGCCTCACGATACTTCTTATTGGCAACCTTGGCAATAACGTCCATTGTCATCTTGCCACCAACAGAGACGATACTTGTCACATAGTGTTTTCGGATACCATATATAGTAGCCTGATGCAATTCTCCACGCGGAGTGAATTGAACAGTTCGACGTACTTCCCTCGAATCCGGCACTTTGGTTTTGTTCACATTGCGAGTAAGTACTTTATTTTTAGCCTTAATGGATATCAATATCTCTGACAATTGCTTTTCTGCCATCTTACGGAACAATGCGGCTGGTCTTACAGGTGGGACAAAGCGAAGTTTACCATTATCGTTCCTTTCCAAATAACGGGTCTGGATTTGATATATTTCCCCGAACTTATCATCGCGGGCATTCAAATTGTTCAGATACTGGATATAGGCAGGTTTGGTAAATGCAATGGTAATGGCATCCATAGCATGGTGACGGTGGTCGTTACGCTTGCTCCAATCATCAATTACCTTTCGAGTATTGCCATTTCTATCTGTTTCGGAATGCACCCTATTGATTTTCTCAAATTTTGGGATATTCAATTCCTGCATCACATCCACCAATTGCCAATCTTCACGTAGTCGTGCTGTTACAGAACCTGTAGTTGCCACCACAGTACGGAACATTGTACCCAATATTTCATGCGCCTTGCGTGCTATATATTGAGACTCTGCCAAATCACGATTCAAAAAATTATCAGGGATTTCAGAAAGTTTCATCAACAGATTATCATGCTTGGTCTTACTGATTGCACCTGATTTGAACAAGTCGTCCACTCGTTTGCGAAACAATACAGCATTCTCCTCGCCATATTTTCGGGTAACAAAATCGAATGCTGTGTCGTTGCTCTTCTCAATATTGATTTCACGAGATTCCAATGTCTTATTAGAGAAAGAGTCATTGAACAATCGCGCTTTCGGTATGATATGTTCAATGTCAAATTTGTTGGTAAACAAATCCTCTTCTCTCAAATAAGTGTTTGAATAAAGCGTCTTGAATCCGTTCTTTGCCAATCCGAGATACAAACGATAGCGCAAAATATCATTTGAAGATGGGTTCTGAATATTAAACTTTGTCTTCAAAGTCTTGCGGTAGTTCTCATTGTTCTTTTGGGTTTCTTGATTCGCCTTGTTCATTCTGTCACGTTCCTCGGCATTCTTCTTCAGCTCACGTGCCAACTCAATGCGTACTTCGTCAATTCGGCCATAGGTATCGACCAAAGAATTGACCACATTGATCATCTGATTCAAAATCTTTTCCACAACAGGATTTCGTAGTGTGTTTTTCGGTATGTTTTCTAAATGGTCAACTAAGATTTTACTGTTGATTTCTTCGCGTGTCAGCGAATTCTTTGAATGTCGATAGCCTGCGCTCTCACAAGCCTCGCTATAGACCAATCCTTGTCGTAGATAAGGTAGAATCTTCAAAATGACTTTGGCACTCAATGAGGAATATTCATCAGGGAAAGTAACCCCTGCCAAAATCTTGGCATATTCACGTTCCATGTGATATTCGGTCATGAGCTTCCCGATTAATTTCTCGTTGCCGGAATTAGAATTGTCTCCCTCATAGGAATAAAGCAGATGCCACAATTTATAGTTGACACCGGCTTTCATGGCATTGCCGTCTGCACCGGATTCAAACTCAACAAAGTCTGTATGGAATCCAAGGGCTGCAAAAATTTCTTTCACGGCATTGACAGCATCTTTTGCCGACATCTTGAAGGCATCAAAACCATCGTTGCCCGATGCAATAATTATTTTCTGATAAGCATCAAACAATGCGGACTGAGTTCGGTTGCCATCAAGTTTGTCGTAGTTCATCTCCCATTGTTTCGGTTTGGCAAACAAACATTTGAGAGCCGATGATTTCTTCAGTTCGCCCCTGATATTCAGTTCCTGGAACAAGCGCTCTCTTTCGTCTGCTTCCAAAGAACGAATTTCACCAGTCGTCATGTCTGTTACCTTAATGGTATTGATGAGCTGCCATATTTTGAATTCTTGGAACAAAGGTGAAGATTTGGGACAAACCTTAGAGCCTGTCATACACTTTTTCTTCTTGCCATCCACCATAATTTCTATTTCATGGCTTTCAAATTCACAATAACCGACATTACCTTTTTGGCTCTTTAGTGGTCGTTGCATGAATATAATCCCAGCTACCGACTTCTTCAATTCGGGAGTCAATTCATTGTGGAAAGAGGCTTGACAATCCCATATAGTGTTGAATTCTTCAAAATAATTCTGACGATAAAACACCAGATTCTTTAATGGTACATTCGGATCAGACTGCAACCTTTGCATCAAGTATTGACCGACCGTCAGTTTTTGAGTGTATAGCACTTTGCTTCTGTCGCTAATTGCGCCCAAATAACCGCTGGAACTTGCAATTTGTCCTGAAATAGATGCAATGGCACATGCCAATTGGTCGAGTTCAAGTTTTTGAGACAACGCATCCACTCTGATTTTCAGAGTTTCGAGTTTGCGCTCCTTGCCCTTAAATTCCATCGCTTCAACGCCATAGTTCTTGGAGAAGATGATTTTTACCACTTTAGCAGACTTATTCTCAATCAATGGGAGGAATTTATCATCAAAGATTTGAGGATAGAATTTACTTTGGAAAGCCACAATGGTCTTCAATTCAGCAATCAAATCAGATCTGTAAAATTCAGGGTCGAATTTATCACCCGCTTGTATTCTTGCCAAATGATATTGCGCAGGAGTAATCTTGAACTCTTCAAGTTTCAAAGCAATGTCTATACCATCAATTGCCTGTCCGTCTTCATCTGTATTATTGGCCTTTCGATTGCTCTTATACCCACGTTTCTTGTTAATCATCATCAATACACGGGCGAATTCTTCCAAAGTCAAGGCTTCAGAAACCGCCTTTGCCCTCAAACGATAAGTCTCGAAAGTGGTGGAGTTTCCACACTCATATAATTTTACATCCTTGGATATGATACCGTTCTTTCGCAATAATGAAGCCAATGCAACACGGCGCAACTTGAAACGCTGCAAATTGCGACGAGCACTGCGCGCCATACGTCGTTGAGCATTCAATGATATGCTTTTTCCTTGGGTAAATTCATTGAATTCATCAATACTAATAGGTGTGATTCGCACCCCGGCTTTTATAATAGAAGATTGTTCTTCAGGTTTTTCTGATTCATTGACTAAAGCCCAGCCAATGCTATTAACGCCTAAATCAAGTCCTAATACTTTTTTCATAGTAGAATTTTATTTTTGACTTAAAATTAATAAATTTTCGTATGTTTACCTTTGTTTTTGTTAAATAAATTTATATATTTGCACATATAAATTGAAGCAAATCACAATAAGGATTTTATTCCGTTGTGTAAACACTAAAAATGGGACTCTTTCGGGCCTCATTTTTTTATTGTACAAACTTACCCCACTCATGGGCAAGTACATTTCCCGCCCACATAAAATATTGCTAAAAACGAGAATTTAGTCTAAATTCGAGAAACAATACTAAGCCAAAAATTCAAATTTTATAAA
>JAHHQT010000086.1 GCA_020026215.1 Muribaculaceae bacterium | reverse complement strand
GTTAAACAAAGTGCGCCTGATTTTGTTAATTATAAAGTTAAAGATGAAAAAGAATTTGTATTTTTGTAGAGCTTTTTAAGAAATATACATAAAATGAAAATAAAATTTTTATCAGCCTTGGCTCTTTCTTGCATGATGGCTTTTACTGGTCTTGATGCAAGCGCATTGACATTGCGTGATTGTGCATTATACTCTCGTCCAAAGAACCTTCCTGAGATGGTCTCAGAAAATAGTGGCGAGACTTATTTGATGATGAGTGAAGACGGCTCAAAAGTCGAAAGATTTGACTACAAGACAGGAAAGAAGTTGAAAACTGTAATGGATTGTGACCAACTTCGTGATTGCGATGTTCAATCATGGGCAGGTTACATCATGTCTCCAAATGAAAAGTTGATGTTGCTTTATACCAATGTTCAACCGATTTATCGCCATTCATTTAAGGCAGAATATTATGTTTATGATATTGCCCGAAACAATATCAAGCCATTGTCAACAAATGGTTTGCAGGAAGTACCTACGTTCTCACCGGATGGTAGGATGATTGCTTTTGTTAGAGACAACAATATCTACATTGCGAAATTGGACTATGGGACAGAAGTAGCTGTGACAAAAGATGGTGCAGTCAATAAAGTAATTAATGGCGTTCCTGATTGGGTATATCAAGAAGAATTTGGAATGTTGAGTTCTTTGGCTTGGGCTCCTGACAATTCGATTCTTGCATTTATTCGTTGGGATGAATCAGAAGTGCCGACATTCAGTTTCCCTGTTTATGGAGGGGCTTGTCCTGAATATCCAATCTATAGATATTATCCTGGTAAGTTTGAATATAAATATCCTGTGGCAGGACAAGTGAATTCAAAAGTACAGGTTATCAGTTATGATGTCGAAACACGTGCATCAAAAACAATGAAAGTGCCTTTGGATGTTGACGGATATGTAAACAAAATTGAATTTGGTTTGCGTTCAGACCGATTGATGGTCAATACCATGAATCGCAATCAAAACTTAATGAAATTGTATGCCGTTAATCCACGCTCAGCTTCTGCTAAATTGATTTATACAGACAAATCAGATTCATGGATAGATCCGTTCATGACAGAAATGACTCGTTATTATGAAAATTCATTTGTTGTAGCCAGTGAGAAATCAGGTTATTGTCACTTATATGAATATTCCAATGCCGGTTCTTTGATTAAACAGTTGACAACGGGAGATTGGAATGTTACAGACTATTACGGTTATAACGTTAAAAATCGTCGTCACTATTTCCAAGCTACTTATACAAGTCCGTTGGATAGAGTGGTTGCTTATGTAAATCCTAATAATGAAGTAAAAGTTGTTTCTTCTGCAAAAGGAACAAGCTCTGCAAAATTCAGCAAAACTTTGGCATATTATGTCATGGAATTCAGTGATGTCAAGACTCCAAAAAACTTTACCATGTACAACATTGCAGGTAAGAAGTTAAGAACTCTTGAAGACAATGCTGAATATGCAGCCAGATACCAAGATATTCCTGCTAAGGAATTTTTTACATTTACAGCAAATGGCAATGAATTCAATGGCTATATGATTAAACCATTGGATTTCAATCCCAATAAAAAGTATCCTGTAATCATGTATCAATATAGCGGTCCTTCTTCTCAATTGGTTTTGAACAAATGGGATTTGGACTGGTTGCATTATGCTGCTCAAAGTGGTTATATCATTGCTTGTGTAGATGGCCGTGGTACAGGGGGTAGAAGCAAGGATTTTGCGGCTAAAGTATATATGAATTTGGGTAAATATGAAAGTATCGATCAAGTGGCTGCTGCAAATTATATGGGAAGCCTTTCTTTTGTTGATAAAAACAAAATCGGTATTTTCGGTTGGAGTTATGGCGGCTATGAAACCTTAATGGCAATGTCGCAAGAAGGTAGCTCTTACGCTGCGGGAGTTGCTGTTGCTCCTGTTACAGATTGGGGCTTCTATGACACTATCTATGCTGAACGTTATATGAGAACACCACAACAAAATGCTGAAGGGTATATCAATAGTTCTGCGATTAATCGTGTCGGAAAATTGAATGGTAGATTGTTGATTATCACAGGTACTGCAGATGACAATGTCCATGCTTCAAATACATTTGAATATGTAGCAAAAGCAGTATCTATGAACAAAATATTCGATATGATGGTTTATCCAAATAAGAACCACCATATCAATGGATGTGAAACAAGATTTGCTTTATATTCAAAAATATTGGATTTCTTCGACCAGCATTTAAAATAGATATTTGACACAGTATGAGAAAAGAACATTGCATAAATGATGTTTCTTCATACACTATATGGCGAAATTATATTATAGGTACTATTGCATTGTCTTTAGTACCTATAATTGCATCTATTGTTGCTAAACATTGGATTGTTTCAGTGTTTTTTCTCTGTATTTCCTTGTCTTTATTTTCTTTCGTGAAGTTGAATCGTGGATGTAAATATGAATCCTGCGTTTTGATTCCATTTGTTGTGGCACGAATCTTCTTGGTGTTGACCATACTCACTATTTGCTTTAATTTTTATATCTATGGATGGGATAATGATCAATTAGGGGCAACTGTGTATAAGCAGTTCATTCTGGTCTATCCTTTGATTGCGATAATTATCATTTTCATTCATCTTAGAATCAAGTTGAACAATAAACTTTGTGCTGATTGTGTGGCCCGTAAGGGTAATCCGTATGAGCGCGCTTCATTGGGAATTGCCTATTATGCAGAAGTGAATTGTTTATTGAAACGAATTGTTTACATCTATTCTGTTATACTCTTATTGGCTTGGGGATTGTGGTGTACTCAATACTATACAGGGTATCTGAACAACTTGTTTGTATTTGTCGGGTTGTTTGCTCCGATTATACTTTTCTCGATAGAGGGCTTGATTAATGGTTTGGTTCGCTACTTGGCCTATCGTTACAACTTTATTGAAACTTTGCAAAGTCCCGAATTATGCAAGGCAAATACCAAGTTTATTCGGATTACATTGTTGAGTAATCGTGCTGTTTATTATAGCCAAAAATGTGGGGACACAGAACTGGATACTCCATTAAAGTTTTCGGAAAATTATCAAAATGGAAATTCCGAAATGTCGGTGCGAAAATTTCTAAATGAAAAGATAGGCTTGGATGCCTATGATGGTATCAGGTTGGCTTATGTTACAGAACGTCTGGAAAACAATTGCTCAATTGAACATTACATGTGTTTTGTGAAAAGTGAGTCTTTGTCCAATTTATTGGAGAAAAGAACGGACGAAATAGGGGTGTGGCTGGAAAAGTACCAATTGCAGGAAGCATTCACACAAGGTATTTTCTCAAGAATGGTTTGTTCTGAACTACATCGTGTGTTTGTTGTCATGCAAGGGTATAAGGAAATTCAATTTCAAAATAAAAAATCAGACACAAAGGATTTTACTTTGTCTGAACTTAAAACAACCAAAGCGGATTTCTCGGATTCAAGTTGGTTGTTGAAGGCAGACATTAAAGACGGTAATTTCTTGAAAAATATAATGCATCTATGGCATAGATACATTGAAGGTTTTAATTAGAATCATGAACGATAAAAAATTTATAGTTATAACAGGACCTACGGCTTCTGGAAAGACTCATAAGGCCGCTGCTTTGGCTGCTAAAATTGATGGTGAAATAATCAGTGCTGATTCTCGTCAGCTTTATTGTGGTATGGATATTGGTACTGGTAAGGATTTGGAGGAATATGGCAATGTCCCTTACCATTTGATTGATATTTGCCCTGCTGGTTATAAATATAACTTATTTGAATATCTTCGTGATTTTAAAGTGGCCAAACAGACAATAGATGCGAAAAACAAGTATGCTATCCTTTGTGGGGGTACTGGGTTGTATGTTGAATCTGTCTTGAAAGGATTGGATTTGCCGGAAGTGCCCGAAAATAAGCCTTTAAGAGAGTCGTTGAAGGATAAGAGTTTGGAAGAATTGACAGAAATCTTGAAAATGATGAAGACTTTGCACAATGTTACGGATGTCGATACCGCCAAACGTGCAATTCGAGCCATAGAAATACAAACTTACTACACTCAGCATCCTGAACTTGAAAAGCAATTGGTTCCGCATCCTATGGAGAATACATTGGTGTTAGGAGTGGATATTGACCGAGAAAACCGTCGACTCAAAATCACCAAAAGATTGAAAGAACGTTTGGAACATGGTATGGTTGATGAAATTAAGGGGTTGCTTGATTCTGGTATTCCTGCTGAAGATTTGGTTTACTATGGATTGGAATATAAATTTGTCACTTTGTATTTGACGGGTGAATTGACCTATCAGGAAATGTTCAATTCATTGGAAATAGCCATACATCAATTTGCCAAACGCCAAATGACTTGGTTTAGAGGGATGGAACGTCGTGGATTCCCAATTAAATGGTATCCATTTGATATGCCTGATGACGAGTTTGTGGAAAGTGTTTGTGAACTACTTTAATAGTTGTGTTCTGTTCTAGATGCATCCAAGCGCAGAAGAATAAACAACAGGATGGTGAAGCCCCAAAGTGAAGAACCTCCGTAGCTGAAGAACGGAAGGGGTATGCCGATAACAGGGCATAGTCCTATCACCATGCCTATATTTACTCCAAAGTGAAATATCAAATAGGATGCGACACAGTAGGCGTAAACGCGTGCAAATGCTGTGCGTTGGCGTTCTGCAATCTTGATGATTCTTAATATCAGGACAATGAAGGCAATGATGACCAAACTTGTACCAATGAAACCTTCTTCTTCCCCAATGGTGCAGAAGATAAAGTCTGTGTGGTGTTCTGGAACGTAGTTTAGTTTTGTTTGTGTGCCGTTCAAAAATCCTTTTCCTGCAAAACCTCCAGAACCAATTGCAATCTTGGATTGGTTGACGTTGTAGCCTGCTCCTCGCAAATCTTGTTCGATACCCAAAGCTACTTTGATACGCATTTGTTGGTGCGCGCCCAAAGAGTCCATTGCCACATTGGTACAGTAAAGGAATCCAACTGAGCCCAATGTAAACAATATTGTAACGATAAATTTCTTGGCGTCTCTTTTAAAAAGTTCATAAACAAGATAACCTGTAGTTGGAATGAGTGTGCCAATTAGAAGGTAGCGCCCATTGTCTGTAATTCCGAGTAAATATAAAATGACAAAAATGGCTGTACATCCTGCGTAAATAAATAGGATATTTCGTGCAGCAAGAAAAGATTTGCAGTAGAGTCCAACCATGAATAGTGTATTGACAAGAATCAATATTAACACAATAAATTCACCTCCTGGCATTCCTAAAATGACTGTTGAGGAATATTTCAAGGCGACTACGAAAATGATGACTGCGTCAAGTCCCGCAAGTAGAATGATTCCACTCATACCTTCTCTGAATAATACAAAGAATAAAGCCATAAAGGTGAGGGCAGAGCCTGTTTCATTCTGTAGAATAATTAGGATAACTGGTAAAAGCATAATTGTTAATGCCTTTACATAATTGATAGCTTTTGAATTTAATCGGAAGTTATAGCTGTTGAACAATTTGCCTAATGCCAACGCTGTCGCAAATTTGGCAAATTCCGCGGGTTGGAAACTGACTGGGCCTAATACAATCCATGAATGCGATCCCTTGATGTCGGGGGCAATGAATATCGTCAGTATCAAGAATAATATAATGACTCCATAAATCAGATAGGCATACGTTTCATAGAACCAGTCGTCGATGAGTAGTATGGCTGTTCCTAATATGAATGACAACCCAATCCAAATAAATTGTTTTCCTGAAAATTCAGAATATTTGAACATGCTGGCATTGTCAAAGTCATAGCTTGCTGCATAGATACTGATGGCACCAACTATGATAAGTAGGACATAGAGAATCAATACCGTCAAGTCGATTTGCTTGAATATGGATTTGTTATTATTGTATCTTGATATCACGTTCTATTTCAGATTAAATTTCTATTATTTAGCAAAGGTACAAAATAATTGTTCTTTACTATGTTGATTGTAAATTTTAGTTGTTCGATTTCTTAAAAAATGAATTTTTGCAATAAATGTAGGCTAAACATGAAAAAAAATGGAACGAAATTTGTTAATAGCCTTAATATGATGTAATTTTGCACTTTGAAAAATTATGAATATAAATAAGTAATAATATAAAATACGATTTATGAACGTAACAATGGAAAAAATCGGCAATGTAGGTGGTATTATCACTGTGTCGATTGAAGAAAATGACTATCAAAGCAAAGTAGAAGCAGATCTTAAGAAAATAGGTCAAAAACATCATATTGACGGTTTCCGTCCAGGTAAAGTCCCTGCAGGTATCTTGAAAAAACTTTTTGGTAAACAAGTCCTTTCTGATGTTATCAATAGAGAAACTGTTGATGCTTTGTTCAAATATATCGAAGACAACAAACTAAGTGTTCTTGGTGAACCTCTTTCAACTGAAGCTTCTAAAGAAGTTGATTTCTCTCAAAAGAATTTCACTTTCAGCTTCGAAGTTGGCTTGGCTCCAGAATTCAATGCAGACTTGAGCAAAGATGTAAATATTCCTTACTATACAATTGCAGTTGACGATGAAATGGTAAAACGTCAAGATGATGCTTATGCTCGTCGCTTCGGCAAACAAGAACCAGGCGAAAAGGTTGACGAATCAGCTTTGGTAAAAGGTGATATCGTTGAATTGAACGCTGATGGTTCTGTAAAAGAAGGTGGTATTGCAACAAGCACTATCATTTCTATGGAATATGTAGCTGACGAAGAAGAAAAGAACAAATTCTTAGGTAAGGTAGTTGGTGACAAAGTTGTGTTCAATCCTAAAAAAGCAAGTAAGGAAAATGCTGCTGAGGTAGCTTCTATGTTGAACATGGATAAAGATGCTGCTGCTAACGTTGATGCTGATTTTGAATTGACAGTTAAAGAAATCATCGTTTTGAAATTGGCTGAAAAGAACCAAGAATTTTTCGATAGCGTATTTGGTAAAGACGTTGTTAAAAACGAAGAAGAATATGGCGTTAAATTGCGTGATTTGATTGCTAAGCAATTGGTAATGGATAGCAACTATCGTTTCACTATCGATGCTCAAAACGTAATCATGGCTAAAGTTGGCGAAATGGAATTGCCTGCTGAATTCTTGAAAAAATGGTTGGTTAAGACTAATGAAAAATTGACAGCTGAAAACATCGAAGAAGAATACAATAGTATGTTGCCTGCTGCTAAATGGCAATTGGTAAAAGAAAAGATTGCTAAGAACCTTCAAGTAAAAGTTTCAGAAGAAGATATTAAAGCTGAAGCTAAGGTGATGGCTGCTCAACAATTTGCTCAATATGGTTTGACTAACTTGCCAGAAGAATATATCGAAAATTCTGCTAACGAAATGTTGCAAAAAGAAGAATATCGTCGTCACATAGCTGAAAAAGCTGTTGAAGATAAATTGTTCCTTGCAATCAAAGAAGCTGTAAATGTAGAAGAAAAAACAGTTTCTGTAGCTGAATTCAACGATTTGTTTAAAGCCGAATAATTTTAGTCTTAATAAGGTCTAGGATAATATCTATAGCGTCTCAATGGTATTTGCCGTTGAGACGCTTTTGTTTTGCTTTAAATTTGATTTTTTTATATTGTTGTGCAATGTGTTTTCTATAGATAATCTCGGTGCTATGTGATTGGAGGCTGTTGTATGTTTTTCTTAAAAAGGGGGATACTCCATATATAATAGGAATGAATGATAAACCAGCGAAAAATAATTTAAAATTTATATGGTTATATATTAGCGGGTTATATAAATAATATGTTTTATAGCATAAAATAGTTGTAAAAATATTTGGAGGGAAAGTAAAAAGTCTCTACCTTTGCACACGCAAAGCGAAAAAAGAGCCATCCAAAATGATTCAAAAGCGTTTGAAATCAGGCTCTGAAAA
>JAHHQT010000009.1 GCA_020026215.1 Muribaculaceae bacterium | reverse complement strand
TGTAAACGATATATTTTTGCAAGTACAACGCGATAGTTTCGGTTGCACAGAAATATTTCATTGTCTCCGGAACAGTGAACCTTGTTTCTTCAGCCAATCTGAAGAAGTGGTCAATAGCCGCTTTTGCTGTGAAAATAACCGCTGTATGTTCAGGCAATGATATTTTTTCTTGTCTGAACTCTTTCGATGTTAGACCTTCGACTTTGATAAATGGTCGAAAAACAATATTTACGCCATATTTGGCTGCAATGTCAAAATACGGGGATTTTTCAGATGTCGGCTTAGGTTGTGATACTAATATCTTATTAATCTTCACTTTAAATACTAATTTTCTGTCAATTACAAATACTCAACATGCCTCTAATAAGGAATATTGGCAAAACAACTTCGATGCTGCAAAGGTACAAAATAAAATATAAGTACTGAAATAAATTTTTATAAAAAATTCTAAAACATTTGATGTTAAAAACAAGTCTTCCAAGTATGTATAGAGAGATTATGATGCATAAAAATGCATTATCCTGCGTGGGAAGAAAGAGCATAAGTGTGGAAAATGGTGCTATAATTAACCCTATAAGTGACACGGTCGCGTTATGACCTTTTATACAAATATTGGTTTCTTTTTGTGAACAAAACACATATCCGAGAAAACGAATCACTCCCAGTTGAATGAAATGATAAAGCATCCAGCAGAGCACAAGTCCCAAAATCGAAATGGTGATATTTGTTGTGATGAACTCTGGCAGATAGATGGTCAGTCCGCAGTAGGTGGCAATACCCTCAGCAATGAAAGTTTGTAGCAAAAGTGTCGCGCTGATGAATTTTTCCCTCGAAGTATGATCGTCAAAGTGGTTTTCGGTGCGTTTGTTGGACCACATATTCGGGATAAAGGTCTTGATGTATTTGTAACCGATACGATAGCAGAAACAGATGAGCAGAAACGACACCACGAGCAGAATCAACGTGCCCGAAGTGTGGAGCGGTGTAGGCATATAGCTGCTTGGATTCATCCCGGTAAGTTCTTCTTTTATAGGATAATCGATATATTGCTTTAGCTGTTTGTTGTTGGTGGCAACACTGTCCTTCAGTCCGTTCTTGAATTTCGGGCTGTAGTAAACGAATGCCACGCTGTCTTTGCCTGCAACGTCTGTTTTTACTATTTGTGTCGTATTTGGCATACTGTTTTTAGTATTTCGGTTCTACCGTGAATTCTGTTTCTGAAAGTTGTTCCAGCAAGGCAGGAATTTGGTCTGCACTTTCGGCAACAGTCCATAAACCGCGGTGCGACTCCTTCATCATCTTTTCCTCAATGGCTTTCTCAAACATTTCCAATAGCGGAGTGTAGTAACCCTTGATGTTCAGGATGATAATTGGTTTGTTGTACAGTCCTAATTGTCTCCATGTGATGATTTCCAATAGTTCTTCCAAAGTTCCGCAACCGCCCGGCAATGCGATGAAAGCATCCGCCTTTTCTGCCATGGTCTGTTTGCGTTCGTGCATGTCCTTCACCACGATAAGCTCCTGCAAGCCTTGGTGAGCCCAACCGCGTTCCACCATGAATTGGGGAATCACACCGGTCATCTTGCCGCCGTGAGCCAGCACGCTGTCTGACAAAAGTCCCATCAATCCCTCGTCACCTGCACCACAAATGCAGTTGATGTGGTTTTCAGCCAATAATTGGCCTAGTCGTTTGGTCTCTGTTTGGAATATTTCTTGTGCGTCTCTGTTTGATGCACAGTAAACGCATACATTCTGTATCTTCATTTTTAATTTATAGCCATTTTTCTTGTTTGTACCATTCGATTGCCTCGTGCAGACCGCGTTCCAAGTCATATTCAGGTTGGAAGCCCAATTCCTCTTTGGCCTTGGTGATGTCGCATTTCCAGTTGCGTTGTTTCATAATCTTGAACTTGTCGCGATTCAACGTGCTGGTTTTCATTTGTGCCACGGCAATCTTTTCGGCAATGACGCTCACGATTTTCACAATCCACAGCGGAAGCACTACTGGAAGTACAAATTTCTTGTGCAACTCTTTCTTCACCAGGTTGCGGAATTGTTTTTGCGTATAGGTTTTGCCCTCGGCAATAAGATATTTGGTGCGTACCTTGTCTGATTCCAAAGCGTCAAACACCACGCGTGCCAAATCCTTCACATAGATGAACGACAGCAGTTGTTTTTTGTAGCCTACGCTGAAATCAAAGCCTTTGGCAATGCACTTGATCATCAAATAATAGTCTTTTTCGCGCGGACCGTAAACTCCTGTCGGACGCAATGCGATAAATGGGAAGTTAGGTTGCATTTCGAGGAAAGTCTCCGCTTTCAGTTTCGAAACACCATATTTGGTGTTCGGTAGTGGAATGTTCTTTTCGGTAAAAGGCTCATAGTTCACCTCGTCGCCTTCGCCCAACACACCCATAGTGCTCATCATTAGGAATTTGGCAGGCACGATGTTCAGTTCAATCAGCGTTTCGACGAACAGTTTCAGATAGCCGTAGTTGATTCGGTTGAAATCCAGGAAATTGGCACATTTTGTTGCACCGAGATTGTGCACGATGTAGTCCCATTTGCCTATTTCAGCCGCCTTATCTGCCAAAGTCTGTTTCAAATTGGCTTCTGAGGTGAAGTCCAGTTCAATGAAATTGATGCGTTCATCCTGTAGATAAACCCTTGATGTGCTTTTTCTTACAGCCGCCCAAACTTCGTATCCTCTGCGCAACGCTTCGTCAACAATAAAACCTCCGATAAAACCTCCGGATCCGGTGATTAAAACCTTTTTTGACATTCTATTTTATCTTATTTTTTTCCTGTGTAAAATTAATCATAAAATTGGGATTATTCCTCATTTTTATATTACTTTGTGTTATTGAACAAATCATGCCGGCGGGACGTTTAACCGCAAAGACACAATCTTAAATTTATAGTATGAACAGAAATATTCGTATTTTTTGTAAAAATTTGAACAGGTACATCGATATTGAAGGCGGTGAAACGTTACTTGAAATCTACAATAGAGTAAAAACAGATCTTGACTTTACCCCGATATGCGCTCATGTCAATAACAAGACTGAGTGGCTTAACTACCCGATTTTCATGCCAAAGATGATTGAGTTCCTCGACCGTAAAAGTCCGTCGGGACAGCGTATGTATGTACGTTCGTTGTGCATGATATTGGCGAAGGCGGTACATGATTTTTCCCCTAAATTGCGTTTGCGCATCGAGCACTCGGTTTCGCGGGGATACTACTGTGTACTGATTGGCAACGGTATGGTCGATGCCGACATAGTCGCTAAAATCAAGGCAGGAATGGAAGCCATCATCAAGCAGAACATTCCGTTTGAACGCTTTGACGAATTGACTACTGACGTGATTCAAAAGTTCAAGGAAATAGGTGTGAACGACAAGGTTAACTTGCTCAGCACAAGCAACCAACTATATACCTCCTACTATCGCTTGGGAAATTATATTGATAGTTTCTTTGGCGACTTGGTGCCGTCAACTGGCTATATCGACGTGTTCGACTTGGTTCAGTACAAATCGGGAATGCTTTTGCTTCCTCCCGATTTCACCAACGACGACACCCGCCCTAAGCAAATGATTCCGCAGGACAAAATGTTCCGTGCCTTTACGGACTATATTGATTTCAACCACATTGTGGGCGTATCCGATGTTGGCACACTCAACAAGGTCATGGAATCGCAGGACGTGAATATGTTGATTAACGTGGCTGAAACCTTGCACGACAAGATGATAGGGCGCATTGCCGACGAAATCACCCGCCGTTTCCATAAGGGAGGAGCAAGGGTAGTGTTGATTGCAGGACCGTCGTCATCGGGCAAGACCACCACAACAAAACGCTTGTCCATTCACCTTTTGGCAAACTTGATTCACCCGAAAATGATTTCGCTCGACGACTATTTCGTGGACCGTGATATTACTCCTCGCGATGCATCGGGCGACTACGACTATGAATCTATACATGCCTTGGATATCAAGCAGTTGAATCAGGATTTGAACGACTTGATTGCCGGTAAGGAAGTGGCTTTGCCGACCTACGATTTTGCCACGGGCAAGCGTAGATACAAGGGCAATACCCTGCAACTTTCGAAAGACTCTATCCTCTTGATGGAAGGCATACACGGTTTGAACCCAAATTTGACTCCGGGCATTCCTGATTCACAAAAATTCAAAGTTTATGTATCAGCATTGACGACATTGTCAATCGACGACCATAACTGGGTGCCAACGACCGACAACCGATTGTTGCGCCGAATCATCCGTGACTACAAGTATCGTCATTGTTCTGCACAGGAAACCATTTCACGATGGCAAAGCGTTCGTAGAGGTGAAGAAAAGTGGATTTTCCCATTTCAGGAGAATGCGGATGCCATGTTCAATTCGTCTTTGTTGTTCGAACTGGCTGTGATGAAAGATTTTGCTATGCCAATCTTGAGAAAAGTGCCTCACGACGCACCTGAATATGCCGAGGCACACCGATTGCTGAGATTCTTGAGCTACTTCAAGGAAATCCCTGACCGCCAAATACCTTCTACTTCACTTTTGCGTGAATTCCTCGGCGGTAGCAGTTTCAAGTATTGATGGTTTGTAGAACAAAAGTTGAATTTAACGGCAAAGGATACTGGCCTTTAGTGAAATGTAGAGATGTTCCACTAAGCAATGTTCTTCGTCCGATTACAAATAATAAGAAATAATCGATGATAAAGATTTTTTATTGCAAAATTGGAGCGTGACGCTTCGGGTTTTCATGTCTGTTTATCAGATGGGCAAGAGTCCATTTTGATAAAGGTTTTAGAATTATAATAATCAACGACTGACAACGTTGAAAAATGCTAGAAAAGACTTTTTTACAGAAAAAGGCGGCAAGTTCTCGAAGAATATGCCGCCTTGTTTCTTTATAGGGATAGGTGTCTTTTGTCCGACTATTTCATTTTTGGGACAGTTTCACTTGTTTCAAACCGTAAAGCAATACGACGCAGTAGCCTACAAATGGGACGATGAATGATACCGACATTCCGTAAACATCGGCTGCCCAACCCATCAACAATGGACCTACTGCCCCACCCACAGGGGTCATCATCAAGAATGATGAAGCGCGTTTGGTATGGTTGCCCAAGCCTCTCAATGCAAGAGCAAAAATGGTAGGGAACATGATAGCTTCGAAAGCGTAACAGCTTAACAAAGCACCGAATGAAACCGCACCTAAATCCAGTACGACCAATAGGGTAGAAAGTACTGTTCCCACGGCACAGACCGACAACATCTTTTCTGCCGCCACACGGCTCATAATCCAGCTACCGATGATACGGCCTGCCATAAACAGGCTCAATCCGCCGAATGAAAGAGCCAATGAGGCTTGGCGGGTAGTCATCCAGCCTTGTTCGGTGACATAGTTGATGAAGAAACTGTTGATGGAAATCTCACTGATTTCGTAGGCAAACAGGGCAATGACACCGAAAATGAAGATTTTGTGTGACCACAGTCCTTTGCGTTTTCCTTGGTCATCCACTTCCTCTTCGTGTTGGATATCAGGTAGTTTCACCTTTGAGAAGACCACAGCTGCAATCAGCACGATAATTCCCATCACGGTATAAGGCAAAGCCACGTTTCCGCTACCGGTTTGCGTCTCGTCGGAGGTGAATAGCAACACGCTCGCCAACAATGGGGCGAAGATACAGCCCAATCCGTTGAACGACTGTGCAAAGTTCAAGCGGCTTGCCGCAGTTTCGCGAGCACCCAGTTCCGTTACGTAAGGGTTGGCGGCGGTTTCAAGGAAAGTCAATCCGCAACCGATGACGAACAGCGAGAACAGGAAGAAATTGAACGACAGCATTTGTTGTCCGGGAATGAACATCAAAGAGCCGATACCGTATAGGATAAGTCCGAATACCACCCCCTTGCGGTAACCATATTTCGTGATGAACAAGCCTGCAGGGATAGCCATAGTGAAATAGCCGAGGTACATCGTTGCCTGAATCATGGCAGAGTGTGCTCGGGTTATGTCCAGAAGCTCTTGGAAGTGTTTGTTGAGTACGTCTAATATGGCATGGGCGAAACCCCATAGGAAGAACAAAGAAGTGATAAGGACAAAAGGTACTTTATACTGTTTGTCCACTAATGCAAACTTGGTTTTTTCCATTTCTACAAATTACATTATGAATTTTCTATTTTTTGATTATCCGAAAAAGAAATAAGCCACCACAATACCGGTGATGGAACCGACAATGTCAGCGAGCAGTGCATAAGGCACGGCATAGCGCGTTTTCTTGATTCCTACACTGCCGAAATACACGGCAAGAATGTAGAAGGTGGTGTCCGTACTGCCTTGGACACATCCTGCCACGCGAGCCACGAATGAATCCACGCCGAAGGTGTTGATCACATCCACCATCATTCCTCGGCTGCCTGTACCGCTCAACGGTTTCATGATAGCAGTCGGAAGGGCTTCCACCCATTCGCTGTCGAATCCCATAGAACTGACCAAGGCGATAAGGCCGTCGGTAATCACGTTCATTGCGCCTGATGCGCGGAACATGCCCACAGCCACCAATATTGCCACCAGATAAGGAATAATCATTACAGCGGTCTTAAAACCGTCTTTTGCACCTTCAATAAAGTTCTCGTAAAGATTGATTTTCTTCTTCATTCCGGCAATGATAAAGCCGATAATGACGGAGAACAGAATGAGATTAGCGGCAAACGAACTGTATTTTTGCATATCTTCCGGAGTAAGGCGTGAAAAGCCGTACATGATAGCTCCGATAGCCGCTGTCAGACCGAGTATCCAAGTTAGAATGACTTTATTGAAAATATTGATGCGTTGTTTCAGGCAAAGCGCAATGATACCGACCAAAGTGGCGATAAACGTTGCGATAAGGATGGGAACGAATACATCGGTCGGGTTGGCTGCACCGCACGAAGCACGATAGGTCATGATGCCGATAGGAATCAGCACAAGTCCCGAGGCGTTCAGCACAAGGAACATCAGCATCGCATCCGTTGCAGTATCCTTTTTCGGGTTCAGTTCCTGCATCTGTTGCATGGCTTTCAGCCCGAGAGGGGTAGCCGCGTTGTCAAGTCCAAGCATATTTGCCGAAACATTCATGAAAATAGAGCCCATGGCAGGGTGTCCTTTAGGAATGCCGGGGAACAGTCTTGTGAACAAAGGGCTTACCAACCTGCCGAAGAACGGAATCACTCCGCCTTTCTCGCCGATTTTCATGATACCCATCCACAAGGACAATACTCCGGTCAAGCCCAACGACAATTCAAATGCTGTTTTGGCTGAATCGAATGATGAATTCATTATTTTGGTCCAGATGTCTATATTGCCATTGAAAATGGTTTCATATAGCGCAAATATGAACGTCAGAATAAAGAATCCTATCCATATGTAGTTTAATACCATTCTTCGTAGTTTTTTATCTCAAAGGAAATTATCTTGCAAATTTACGAAAAATTACTCACTTTTAGGCGCTTTGGCGGCTGAAATACCTTTCCTAAATTTTCACGGTCCGTTTTAGACGCGAAAATTAAGTGCGTAAACCGTTGTATATAATTGTTTTATTTAAGGTCGTTCTAACCCTAAAAGTGCTTTCTTCCGTTCCAATCCTGCCGCATAACCGGTCAAATTGCCGTTTGCCCCCACCACACGATGACAGGGAACAAGAATAGCAATGGGATTTCGTTCCACGGCATTGCCCACAGCCTGTGCCGACATCTGCGGAATTCCCTTGCTTTGGGCAAGTTTTCGGGCAATTTCTCCATAGGTAGCCGTTTCTCCGTATGAAATTTCTTTGATAAATTTCCACACCTCCTTTTGAAATTCCGTTCCGATAAAATGGATGGGAATTTCCCAGTGTGGTGCTTTCCCTGCAAAATACAGATTTAACCACTTTTTTGTGTCCGTAAGAATTGGAACTTCCTGCTCCGAGCAGTCATTGGCTAACCCTTTAGAAAAGTGCTTTTGCCCCTCAAACCATATCCCGATAAGCCCTTCTTCATCAGCTGCTAACAACAGTTTTCCAAGGGGAGATTGATAATGACTGGTATATTGCATCGTTGAGGATTTTTAATCCTTTCAAATTTAAGGATTATTTTAAGAAATCCATTTTCTTTTCTATGGGAATTTTCGTGAAATTTGATACTGGAAATTTTAAAACTAAATGGGCGATGAAAGGATATTTGCTTAAACTCAAAGAGGCATGCCCATCGCTTTCTCTACAAACAGAAAGACCCACAATAATATTCCGTCGATTTGCATGATATGCAACAAGATAAAAAAGGGGAAGATTAATTCCCCTTTTCTATGAAAACAATTCCAAGAGTTACTTTCCTACAAAATGTTAGTTGTACAATCAGACAAATATGTATTTTTGCATAAAAGATAAGTAATATGAGAACAATGAAGGTTATTGCGTTAATCATGTTCTGTGCTTGTTCGCTACTGTTTGTAAAAGCACAGTATAATGTACAAAGTGCATTTGAAAAAATAAAATTCATCGACTTACCCTATGAAGCAGGAAAAAATAATGTAAGGATTCAAAGTGTAGGCATTACAAATCCTAATAATATAATTCCCAATAAATTATATAAAGATTTTCAGTGCACAGACTATATTTTAGCCAGTGGCGATTCTGAATTAAACCCGGTATTGTTTGGTAAGTTTCAAGTACCAAATAGTAATTGGATTATAGGAGCAGTTGCATTTGGTGGAGCAACAGATTTGCAAACAACAGATTTAATTGTAATAGACAAACAAGGTAATATAAAGAGCGTATTGGAGTCGGAAATTCAGTTTGGATTGATTGCTGCTAAACAATTTAGAATAACTGGTGATGGTAAAGTGATAATAACTAAATTAGTACCTACCTCTTCAACATCAGTAAAATTCTACAATTTTAATCAGATTTCAGCTTACAAAGTTGACGAAACATATTCAATAAATTCATCGGGTATATTTGTGAAAGAAGGAGAAAAGAAGTATGGTACTAAAAACTATTCCAAATCACAATTAGATACAATGAATAACGATTTATGGGATTTATAAACGCATTACAAGAATAATAAGAATGCCGCAACAGCTCTCTATTTTGGAATAAAATATTCATCCGTTGGTAAAACTACTATCAACGGATTTTTTGTTTTTTATAAAAATCTTGTTAGATTTTCATAAACTTTATTTGAAAATTATGTGCAAAATATAACGGAAATATCAAATAAAATGATGAATTAGAAATTTTTATTAAAAAAGTATGTATATTTATCATCAATTGAATTTTAATTCTACTCTGCAATAATTTGAGGAGCTTATGAAAACTATCTTCATCCTACTATTTTGCTTAGCTGCGATCAGTGTTCAAGCACAAGAAGTGGTGGACACGGTTACATTGCGCATACAATATCGTGCATTCTATAAACATACACAAGAACAAAAAGAACCTTTTGAAGACATCAATCTTTTGGATTTAGGCAAAAACTCCTCTCGGTTTTACAGCCAGCGCTTTGAGCATTTTTTGTATTTGCGCGATTCTGTAGAACGTACTACCCAAGACCCTATGCAGAAGCTTCAATTTCTTGCAAATATGTATGGGTCTAACAAAGGTCGTGAGTATGAGGTCTATAAGCAAATTCCAGAAAAAGGCGTTCTTACTTATACCGATGTATTACACAATGATTTCTTCTTCAGATATCAAGAAAAGATTCCTTCTATTTCATGGGATTTAGTTGAAGGAGATACAATCATATTAGGTTATCCATGCTTTAAGGCGGTAACAAATTTTCGTGGACGCATTTGGACAGCATGGTATTCCATTGACTTGCCTTTCGATAATGGTCCGTGGAAATTGGGCGGACTGCCTGGGTTAATTTTAGCAGCGAGTGAAAATCGCAACGAATTTTCATTTGTCGCCATTGGAATTGAGCAACGTCCACAAACGGAAACGTTTTCCTATAGTGCCAAACGCTACGAACAACTGACACCTATAAAGTTTCAGCATTTGTTGCAAGATTATTGGAAAGATCAGTGGAACACAACCAATCGTTTGCAAGGTATAGGATATAGTGAAACTCCTAACGCTCAACGAACGTTTAATGCCTGTTTAATGGATTACTATGAATAAATGGTTACTATATTTCTTTTTCCTCTTTGCGTGTACGGAGGTTCTTGCGCAGTCTGTTGAGGGATTTGTCGTGGACAATCATCAGAAACCTCTTGAGGTCGTTTCTGTTGTATTGTTTGATAAATCAAGCAAGAAACCTGTTGCGTTTACTCGTACAGATGCTAACGGCAACTTTACCTTGCCGTATCAGTCGGGAAAAGAAGGAACCTTATTCTTCACTTTGCTTGGCTATGCCAAAGATTCTATTGATGTTCAGTATTTTAAATCTGGGCAGACCATAGTTCTAAAAGAAAAACCTTTTCTAATAAAAAGTGTGGAAATTAAAGCGCCTCGTATATCTCAACGCGGTGATACTCTGACCTATCCTGTTAATGTATTCAAACAAGGGCAAGACCGAAGCATAGCAGATGTAATTGCTAAAATGCCAGGTTTGCAGGTGAATAACGACGGTACGATTGAGTATCAGGGACGACGAATCAACAAGTTCTACATTGAGGGTATGGATATGTTAGGGAGTAAGTATGCCCAAGTGTCGGAGAATCTTTCTGCTGATAAGGTTAAATCAGTACAGGTATATGAGAATCACCAGCAAGTTAAGATGTTGCGTGGTCTGAGCTTTTCTGAACAGGCTGCACTGAACATTGTGCTAAAGGATGATGCCAAGAATGTATGGCAAGGGGTAATTGATATAGGGGCAGGAAGTGGTTTGACGAAAGATGCAGATTTTCTTTGCGACAGCCGTTTCAATTCGATGTTCTTTTCGCGTAAGATGCAAACCTTCTCCATGTATAAGTTTAACAATAGCGGTGCTGTATTGAAAGAAGCAATAAATCTGAGAAAGGTTTTTGGTATGGGAGTACCGGAGGCTTCAAATTTTGTAGAGAATATTTCTCTGAATGTGCCCGATTTAAATTCAGCTCGTACTCGTATGAATCAGACACATCTGCTTTCTTCCAACTGGTTATTTAAAACAGGCAAAGATTCAGACTTGCGTTTTCAGTTAAGTGGTGTTTGGGATGAAAATAAAGTCGAGGAAAATATTGTAACGGAATATACCGACATTGCATCAAATAATCGCATTGCGGAATATTCCAATGCCAGTAGTCATAATAACTATGTAAGCGGAGAACTACTTTATCGAGTGAATAGTGACCGCCTTTTTCTGACTAACAACCTAAATACGAATCTATTCTTTGACAAAGGTACAGGTATGTCACTTGTCAGTGAACAGAAACAGAATCAATATGTCAAACCGCATCGGCGCATCGTTTCGGATGAACTGAACATGGTTAACAAACTGCGAAATGGGAAACACTTGAAAAGTGATGTGTATTTATCGTATAATTATCTGCCAAGTAAATTGTTAACAGCTAAAGGGAATCTACAAGAATTGAATCTCTCGCAATTCTTTTGGGGAGCTACAACCTCTTTCAGTCACCCCTTGGGAAAGATTAATGCACAATATGGTTTGGGGAATGAGGGATTTACACAGCTTATAGATGAAGAAAGCCAACGATTGGCTTTAAACTATTTGCAACTTGTTACAAAGGCTAGCATTGGATTTTTTGACCAAGGCGAGCGATATAGTTGGAATATCATTCTGCCTGTTGCTCTGCTTTCTCAGACATTAGATGGACATAATCATTTAAGAGTAGAGATTGAACCCAAAGCGACTTTAACGTATAAACCCAATCAACATTGGGATATTACCTCGGCGTATTCATATTCAGAACAGCCGAGTGATGGACTTGCTTTGTGCACACACCGCTGTTTATCAGCCACCTCTCTCAACGTGTTGGTAATGGCTCTTATGATTATATGAAGATGCATCTGGCGAGTCTGAACGTGGCATACAAGAATGTTCTTCATGGTTTATTTGCTTCTTTACGATTGGGCTATACAAATCGTCCGGATGGTACACTTTATAGGCACGAACTGGACGGAATCATTTATCGTTCTTTTGCAACTGCTTATAAACGAAGTAGCAATACTTTTTATACTACTGGTAGATTTACAAAAGATTTCGGCTCTAAGTTGTCTGTTAGTCTAACGTGCTATTTCAGTCAGTCCAATTCCTATAATTTAGTGGGTGATATTCCTGTCGCTTTTAGATTTAAAAATATTAATGGCTCGGTTTCTTTAGGGTATAAGCCTTGTTCTTGGCTTGCTATAGAGGAAAAGTCATTCATCTTTCATTCAGAGAATGAGTGGAATCAGTCAGAAAATGCAGATGAATATTCAGAGCATACCAACACTTTTAACCACGAGTTTAATGTGTTTGTCACGCCGAAGAAATGGGTAATAGCGTGGAAAAACGAGCTCTATCACAGCAATGACCGTTCAGCTTCATTTAACTTCTTTTCTGACCTGTCTGTCGGTTATAAATTTAAAGACAGTGAAATATCATTAAGTTTGAATAACCTAATGAATAATAGCACTTATGAACGTAAAATCATTCATTCCGATTTCATCGTCAATACGATTCATCAGTTGCGCCCACGTGAATTTATTATAAAGTATTCGTTTGCTCTGTGAACTTAAAAAGTCATTTTCAGGAATGTCGGTTTTTCTACTTTCATATTTAAAAGCAGAAGTCAAATATCCTTTCCTTTTCCTTATTATTTGATTTGTTTTTATTGGATAAATTTTGGCTATTTGGTTGAAAATAAGTAATATTGTACATATAAAAGTTTTTATAAAACAGATGTATAACCTAAATGATATGAATATGAAAAATACTTTAGCTTTCGTTTTCATGTTTCTTTGTTTGACATTGAACGCTCAGGTTTCTGTTTCAGAGCAGGCTGACTGCAACAAGTTTGCAATTGTACAGGTTTTGCTAATATCAATGATAATGGACTTGATAGGTTTACTACAAGATTGGTAACAGAAGAAATAACCACTCAGTTTCACAATGGCGAAATGGCTTTTAAAACGGTAAGGGAAGTCGAATATTTAATTAAAACGAAGGGGAATAAAATTACCAATAAACGTCATGTTTTGAAAACCAATACGGAAAACTTTTGTCCTAAAGGACAGGCTGAAAAGGTATTCCCTGATATGACCTACAAACTACAGAGTAGTGTGCTTAGTTTCGAAACTGTCAAAAAAGACAAAGAATTAAACTTGTTGCCAATTTCCATTCAAAGAAATGGTGGCATAACCATTATTAGTATGGATAAATTGGCTTTGATGGAGTCCAATGGTCTTAAAACTCATATAGCAGATAAGCGTTCTGATATTCAATTTGAGGAGATGAGGGAAAATCTTAGTTACAATTCAAAGGATAATGAATTGTACATTAACTCTCTATATGCAATTAATTCAACAGTTTCCTTGATTTCTAAGGAGAAATCTGGATTGACTAATAAAATAGAGGTCAAAGAAGAGATAAAAATTAAGCTATTGGATAAATAGTCTGATTTTGGATTTATACAAACAAGTTGCGCTTTCTAAAATTTACTTTTGGAGAGCGCAATTTGTGTTTTTTATATTCTTTTTTAAAACTTAAGAGTTTGTTTTTCTGTAATTTGTCTCTATCTTTGTAGTAATCTGACAGTGGTGTCAAACATATATGTCAAAAAGGCGAAAATTTTAAACCTATGGAAGAAAAAGAAACCATCGACATGGAAAACCTTATCATTGAGGCTGCAAAAACTGTCTTTGTTCGAAAGGGCTACAAGGCAACGACGATGAGCGACGTTGCTGCGGAAGTGGGTATCGGCAGAACAGCTTTGCATTACTACTTTCGGACAAAAGATATTTTGTTTGATGCTATTTTCGATAAGTTATTGTCTTCCCTCTTGCCAAATTTGGATAAGGTGATGGATGAAGAATCAACCATTTTGGAAAAACTCCCGTCAATCGTTGACTTGTATTTGGGGATTGTCCGTCAAAATCCGTTGTTTCCCAATTTTGTGGTCAGCGAATTGAACCGTGATCCCGAACATTTGGTGAATACGTTGAAGAAAACGCCCAACAGGGTGCAGCCGCTCCTGCGTCTTTGCCAACAGATGGAAGAGGAAATGCAGTGCGGATTGTTGCGCAAAATGCCATTGGTGGACTTTTTCACAACCTTTGCCAGTTTGGTGGTATTCCCCTTCTTGGCAAAGAATGCCATGCTGAAAGTATTTCTGAACGAAGATGAACGTGAATTTGATGACTATTTGAATCGTCGAAGAAATACGATGATTGAAGTCTTGACCGACTTGATGTCGGTCGGTGTGAAACGATAAATCATAACCCTTATGAAGATAAAGAAGATATTAGTGCTGACCTTTCTGACCGTTGCCTCCTCAATGTGGGGTGCAACACGCCTCACGGTAGAGGATTGTCAGAAAATGGCGAACGAGAACTATCCGCTCATTGTGCAGTATGATCTGATGGAGAAATTCAAGGAATATGCCGACAAGGAAGTGCGCAATTCTTGGTTGCCGCAATTCATATTCAATGCGCAGGCAAGTTATCAGTCGGATGCCCCCGACATACCGGGCGACATTCGCAGCAGTCTGCCGCCTACGGTCAGCATTGACGGTATCAGTCTCGACCAATACAAAGTGGGATTGGAAATCAATCAGACCATTTGGGACGGTGGCTATTTCAAACATCAAAAAGCGGTGAATGAGAGCAAGTTGCTGACTGACCGCAAGGACTTGGATGTGCAGTTGTACAAGTTGAATGCGACGGTCAACGACCTGTTTTTCGGGATTATTCTGATTGACGAATCCCTGAAAATCAACGACCACCAGATTGCTTTGCTGAACCAGAATCTGAAATATCTTTCTTCTCACTTGCAGAATGGCACGATTACACAGAGCGACTACGATGCCGTCTATGTGCAGAAATTGCAAAGCGAACAGCAGACCAAGCAATTGAAGTCCATGCACAGCCAGTATATGGCGACCTTGAAAAAGTTTATTGGTGTGGACGACAGCGTGGAGCTTGATTTGCAGAAACCGAATTTGGAGAATATTGACTTTGTGGGCGCGGTCAACAACCGTCCCGAGTTGCAGTTGTTTGAGGCGCAACAATCCTTGCTTAACTCCCAACGCCGTGCTGTGAATACCTCACTGACCCCGAAAATCGGTTTGTTTGCATCGGGCTTTTATAGCAATCCGGGATTGAATTTCGTAGAAGATATGATGGACAATCAATGGAGTTGGAACTACATTGTGGGTGTGTCCTTGAAATGGAACATCGGCGCGTTCTACAATCGCAAAAGCTCGTTGAACAAAATCAAGACACAGAGTAATTTGATTGACACTAACCGTGAATTGTTCCTGTTCCACAACGATATAGAGCAAACGCAGTCCAACAAGGAAATTGACGAAATCAAACAGCAGATTGAGGACGACAACACCATCATTTCCCTGCGCAAGTCCATTCGCGAGGCTGCGGAATCCAAATTGAAGAATGGGGTAATCGATGTCAATGACCTCTTGACCAAGATTACCGAAGAACGCGTGTCCATGCTCACCAAATGCAAACACGATGTTGATTTAATGAAAGCCATTTACAAACTTAAATACACTAACAACAACTGATATGAAACACCTTGCTCTCATCATACCCGCCCTATTATTGACCGCCTGTGGCAGCAGCGACAAACCCGATGCCAGCGGTTCATTTGAATCCATGACTGAAATCACCGTTTCCAGTGAGGCTAACGGAAAAATCAAGAGTTTCGACATCACCGAGGGCGACCAGCTCAAAGCCGGACAGTTCTTGGGCTATATCGATACCACACAGTTGCATTTGTCGAAATTGCAGTTGCTAAAGAGCCGTACATCGGTGAAAAGCAACCGCCCCGATGTGAACAAGCAGGTGGCATTCTTGAAAGAACAGTTGAACAAGCAGGAGTACGAAAAAGCGCGTATCACCCGTCTGGTGAACGACGGTGCAGCACCGCAAAAGCAGTTGGACGACATCAATTCCGCCATCACCGTTTTGCGTAGTCAGATAGATGCGCAACTCTCCACTTTGCATAATAGTGTAAATAGTGTCGATGCGCAGAGTTCATCAATTGACATTCAGATTGCCGCTATCGACGACATGATAGAAAAAAGCAAAATCGTCTCACCGATTGACGGTGTTGTGATTTCCAAATACAGCGAGGCAAACGAATTTTCAGCCATTGGCAAACCCTTGTACAAAGTGGCTGACTTGAACCGTATGTGCTTGCGAGCCTATTTCCCTTCTGAATATTTGGCAAAAATCCAGTTAGGACAAACCGTGAACGTAACCCTTCGCTACGGCGACGATTCCGACTTCCAATATGAGGGGAAAATCGTTTGGATTTCCTCCAAGAATGAATTTACTCCGCAAAGCATTCAAACCAACGACACGCGTGCCGATTTGGTCTATGCGGTGAAGATTGAAGTGATAAACGACGGCAAAATCAAGATTGGCGCATATGGTGAAGTAAATCTATAGGCGGCGATGAATGCGATTGAAGTACAACATCTGACCAAGACCTTTGGCAAGACCACGGCCCTCGGCGACATCAGTTTCTCGGTGGCGCAAGGGGAGATATTCGGTACCATAGGGCCCGACGGGGCAGGGAAATCCACGCTGATTCGTTCCCTTGCCACTTTGGCTTTGCCCGATTCGGGAACGATTCAGATGCTCGGCATGGACTTGCTGAAAGACTACAAGACTATCCGCACCAAGATAGGCTATATGCCCGAAATCTTCTCCCTCTATCAGGACTTGACCGTTGAGGAAAACCTCGAATTTTATGCCTCTTTGTTCGACATTTCCATTGCCGACAACTATCAGATTATCGAACCTGTTTTCCGTCAGCTCGAGCCGTTCCGCAAGCGTAGGGCTGGGAAGTTGTCGGGCGGCATGAAGCAGAAACTCGCATTGTCGTGCGCCTTGATTCACAATCCCCAAATCCTCTTGCTCGACGAGCCGACGAGGGGAGTCGATCCTGTTTCGCGCAAGGAGTTCTGGAACATCCTCGGCGACATCAAGAAGCAGGGCATAACCATAGTTTTCTCCACCTCCTACATGGATGAAGTGTCGATTTGCGACAAAATCGGGCTGTTCAACAAGGGTAAATTCCTGTGCATCGGTGCGCCTGCCGAGATAGCCGACGAATTTGCCGACCCTATCTATTTGATTAAAAGTGCACAACTCTATAAAGTGTTGCTGAAAGCCCGCCAATGGGAAGGCACAAGGCAATGCTACATGTTTGGCGATTCCATCCATATTGTCTTTAAGGACGGCAGTTACAGCCCCGAGGCATTGAAGACATTTTTGGCGGAATTTGCCGATGCCGAAGTCTCCGCCGTTGAGGCAAACATCGAGGACTGTTTTATGAACCTTCTAAACTCCGAACGTCATGGATAAGATTATCGAAGTACAACATTTAACCAAGAAATTTGGCAATTTCGTGGCGGTTGACGACATTTCTTTCGATGTCCGTTGTGGGGAAATCTTCGGTTTCTTGGGGGCGAACGGAGCAGGAAAGAGCACGGCTATCAAGATGTTCTGCGGACTGAGCCGACCGACCTCGGGAACAGGCACTATCGCAGGGCTCGACATTAACCGTCAGTTCGAGAAAATCAAACAGCACATCGGCTATATGAGCCAGCGTTTCTCCCTCTACGAGGATTTGACCGTACGCGAGAATATCACGCTTTTTGGCGGTATTTACGGCTTGTCGCGTTCCGACATCAAGGCAAAAGCGAAAGTGCTTTTGGAAAAGCTCGAAATCAGCCACAAGGCAGATGATTTGGTGTCGTCACTCCCTTTGGGCGACAAACAGAAGCTGGCGTTTTCCGTTTCCATCTTCCACCATCCCGAAATCGTGTTCCTCGATGAGCCGACAGGGGGAGTTGACCCAGCATCGCGCCGTCGTTTCTGGGAGATGATCTACGAGGCGGCAGAGAGCGGAATCACGGTCTTTGTCACCACACACTTTATGGACGAGGCAGAATATTGCAATCGTATTTGTATGATGGTGGACGGACGCATCAAGGCGTTGGGCACACCGTCTGAACTGAAGGCTGAGTACGGTTGCGACACGATAAACGATGTATTTTGTAAAATGGCAGTTACTGCAACAAGACAATAATTATGCGACGATTCTTGATTTTTGTAAAAAAGGAAACCCTTCAGATATTGCGCGACTATCGCACGATGCTGATTATCATAATTATGCCTATTGTGCAGATTATCCTGTTCGGCTATGCCCTTTCAATGGAAGTGAACAATATCGACGTGGCAATTTATGCTCCCGTACGCAGCAATTCCACCGACGATGTGGCGGCCAAACTCATTAGCAACAAATACACCACTTTCAAGGGCTACTTGGACAAGAGCACCGACATCGACCGACTGATGAAAAGTGGCGACATTGACATTGCCCTCATTTTCTCGCCCGACTTCAACAAATCGCAGGTAACGCAAGGCTTGGACAATCCCACGATGCAACTTGTCACCGATGCGGTCAATCCTGTCATTTCCCGATTGTCCACCAACTACATCCTACAGATTATCAGCGACGATGTGGCAACGTCCTCGCCAGTCAAAATCACCAGCAAGATGCTCTACAATCCGCAGATGCTCAGCTCCTACACCTTCGTTCCTGGTATTTTGGGCTTGATTATCATGATTATCTGCACCCTCGTTACTTCCATATCCATTGTGCGCGAGAAAGAGACAGGCACGATGGACTTGTTACTGGTCTCACCGAGTAAACCGCTGATGGTGATAGGCGCAAAGATGATACCCTATTTCATTCTTTCCTGCGTCAACCTTGCATCCGTACTGATATTGGCTAACACCTTGCTCAACGTACCGATACAGGGCAGTATCGTCGTCATTTGCTTTATCTCGTTCATCTACATCATTCTGTCTTTGGCATTTGGCGTATCCATTTCCGCCATTTCGCAGAATCAGGTGATGGCGATATTGATTTCTGCCGTTGTTTTGTTGATACCGGTTATCATGTTGTCGGGCTTGATTTTCCCGATTGACAACATTCCCGAAATACTGCAATGGATTTCCGTCACTGTTCCTGCACGTTGGTACATTGATGCCATGCGCAAACTCATGGTCGAAGGGCTTCCGCTCATTGCCTGCTGGAAACAGGTGCTCATCCTGTCGGGTATGACCGTGTTTTTCATCTTTGTAGCTGTCAAACAGTTGAATAGTAAAATTAAGAAATGATTATGGCATGTACATTAGGTTTTTTATTGGAAAAGGAGTTCAAGCAATTCTTCCGCGATCCGTTTCTCCCGAAAATGGCGATAGTGTTCCCTGTCATCATCATGCTTGTCATTCCCTTTGTGGCGAATCTCGACTTCAAGAACATCAATATCAGCGTCATTGACTACGACAACTCACCGCTTTCCCAACGGCTCATCGGCAAGATTGACCACAGTAGCTACTTCATTCTCCGCAGTATGCCCAAGGACTTCGGTGATGCGATGACGCAGATGGACGAATACGGACTTGATGTCATCCTCGAAATCCCCAAGGACTTCGAAAAACAATTTCAGAACTCGCAACAGCCCACACTCTCCATCGTGGCGAATGCGGTCGATGCCTCAAAGGCAGCCTCTGGCGACGGCTATCTGAAACAAATCGTGTCGTCCACCATTTCGGAATACGTTGAGGAACAGGGCTATATCACCCCTGCGCCCAACATCGTGGTACGCAATATGTACAACACCACCGAAAACTATCGTTTCTTTATGATACCGGCATTGACCGTCATGCTTATCATCATCGTGTGCGGAGCGTTGCCGGCGCTGAACATCGTCAAGGAAAAGGAAAACGGCACTATTGAGCAAATCAATGCCACCCCGATAGGCAAAATCACTTTCACGTTCAGCAAGTTAATCCCTTATTGGATAATGGGATTGGTCATCCTCACCATTGCCCTGATTATCGCGTGGTTACTCTATGGACTGGTTCCGATGGGTTCGTTGCTCATCGTCTATGCCAACGCCGTGTTGTTCATCTTCACCATTTCCGCGTTCGGGCTTATCGTTTCCAACTTCTCGTCCACCATGCAGCAATCCATGTTCATCATGTTCTTTTTCATCATGATATTTGTCTTGATGAGCGGACTGCTCACCCCTGTCGAATCCATGCCCGAATGGGCGCAGACGCTCACCGCCTTCATTCCTCCGCGCTACTTCATCGAAGTCATGCGTGCCGTCTATTTGAAGGGTAGCAGTTTTGCCGACACCCTGCCTGCATTCTACCGATTGGGTGGTCTGACCGTAGTTTTGGCACTCATTGCAATATGGAGCTATCGAAAACGACAATAATTTTTGCCGATATTGGTTTTATTTTCAAAAATTATTACATTTGTAAATACGAATCTAACCTGATAGTATGAAAAAGACTTTGCTTTTATTCATGTTTTTAGCATGCTTTACGCTTGTAAATGCAAAGGACTTTCCGTGCGCGGTGACCTTCAACTGTCAGCAGTCCATTCTCCACATCACCCACAAAATATCCGTCAGCATCCGGGGAGCTCAATTTACTGGCATGACCAAGCAGTTCACGGTCATCAAGGGTGATGGAAAAATCAATCATAAACAACTGATAATTAATTAACTCATTTATAAATCACTCGATTATGCAAAAGTATATTTGTAAAGTATGTGAATGGGTATATGACCCAGAAATTGGCGATCCTGAAGGTGGTATCGAACCGGGAACAGCATTCGAAGACATTCCTGACGATTGGACTTGTCCGCTTTGTGGCGTAGGCAAGGAAGATTTCGAACCTTACGAAGAATAACCCTCAGAAACTCGCAGTAGTATAGATGTTCACCTCTGCACAACAGTGGAGTGACTCACTTTTGTCCGTTGCCAATCCCGAAAAGGCAGTTGTCCTTTCGCGATTTTTCAAGACGGAAAGGGAAGATATGTATGGTTATGGCGACAAATTTCTCGGCATAACCGTACCTGTCAATCGCACCATTGCCCGACAAGCATTGGGGCTCCCGTTCACGGACTACGTTCCGCTTATCACTTCAGAGTATCACGAATTTCGACTTTCCGCACTCTTGGCGTTGGTCTTGCTCTACAAGAAAGCCGACAGTGCCTTACGTGCCGACATCCGTACCTTCTATTTGTCGCATACCCGCTACATCAACAACTGGGATTTGGTCGATTTGTCCACACCCTATATCCTCGGTGCATACGTGTTGGAGACCGACGACTATTCCCTGCCCATGCAACTTGTTCATTCCGCCGATATGTGGGAAAAGCGCATCGGCATTGTTGCCATGCTCACCCCCGTACGTCGGGGCATTTATGAAAATCCTATGTGCATACTCTCCCACAATCTCCACCATTCTCACGACCTCATTCAAAAGGCGAACGGCTGGCTCTTGCGCGAAATTTACAAGAAGCATCCCGAGGTCATCACCGCCTTTCTCGACGAAAACGCCACACATCTTCCGCGCACCACATTGCGCTATGCCATCGAGAAGATGCCTGAGCCCCTCCGCAAGCATTATTTGCATTTGAAGTGATTAATCCTCATCTTTCACCCGAACCGCGCTCAAAACGCCTTAAAAACGCCCACGTTCCGCTGTCGTTCTCTCCCGACCGCGCCATTTCTTGTGTCTTGAATTATTTCCATCTTATTTTCTGACAAACTTGCCCAAAATCTCATAAAACTCTACCTTTGCATCCGAAAAGATGAAGAAAACCGCAAATAACGAAAAATCCACCGTCCTACAACGACAGATCAACCTTCCCGACGAGCGTTTCGAGCTTGGCAGTGAGGGTGAATACTTTGGCTTTATCGACAGCGAGACAGGGGAGACACTCATCCCTTTCCTGTACGACAGTGCCTTTGGATTCCTCGATGGGTTGGCGATTGTCAACAAAGACGGCGACTGGGGCATGATTGACAAGTCGGGAGCATACGTTATCCCGATGAAATACCAGTATATGCAATACTGGCATCCCACACGCATCATGTTTGAGTACGAAGACAGATACGGCTTGATGGACCTCCATGGCAACATCATCGCACCTGCTGCATGGGATTTCATCGACACCTTCTCCGAGAATGTGGCGGCAGCCGAGCTCAAAGGTAAATGTGGCTATATCGATTTGGACGGCAATGTGGTCATCGACTTCATCTACGACAAAACTTTCTTCTTCACCGAAGGGCTTGCACGCGTGGCAATAGGCGACAAGTTCGGCTTCATCAACCACGACGGACAGCAGGTCATTCCTTGCATCTACGACTATGTCAATACCTTCCGCGACGGCAAGGCAAGAGTGGGACTTCGTCACGTCTATGTCAATGGCGACTACGAGCCGTCCGACTCCCTTTCATTGACCGATTTCGACAGCCTTTATTTCTATCGTACCCTGATGGACTATTTCATCATCGACACCACAGGCAAGGTCATCCAGGTGCTCGGTCACGATGAAGACGAAGAATAACGAGACTTTAGAATACAAAAAAGGTCAGCAAAACTGCTGACCTTTTCTATTTAGTTGGACTCGTAGTCCATGATGATAAGTTCGTTGCTTTCGTCCGAAACGATGCTCAGGAATCGTTCGTATTCTCTCAGTACATCAGTGATGATGTCATTCTTGCTGAGGTATTGGATATCGTTCCCGGCACGTCTGTCCTCGTAGTAGGTGACGGGTACGACCACCTTGTCATGTTCTACATCAGGAGCGTTTCGTTCCGTTTTAAGCGAATCTGAAATGTCTTGCGTGGAGGCCTTCACTCCATAGCGGAAATTACGGATATTGTCGTGCGGAATCAGCAACTCGATGGAAAGTTTCCCGCGCTTGCCGCGTTCAATGTAGGTTTCCACGCCTTTTGCCGTAAGGGCTGTTTTCAACTCCTTGAAAGCAGGTTCCACCCTCTTTTTGATGAATTGTTCCACATCCTTTTTGTTGGAAAACGAGAGAATGTCGTTCAAATGTTCTTTCCATTCACTCCCCGACCACGAACGACTGCCGTACGAGAATTTCGTCTTGTGGTATTTCTCGTCGAGATATAGGGCTTTCCAGAAGCCGATAAGGCAAATCAGTATGACTATACCGAAAGGCAGCGCCGTAATCAGTGTCATGGTTTGCAGGGCTTGCAGACCACCGCTTCGCAGTAGTATAATAGAGGCGGTTATCAGTAGTCCTCCCCAGAAAATACCTTGCCATTTTGGAGAATTCTTTCTGTTCTTGGAGGCAAGTCCGTTGATGACCAGAATGCCCGAGTCGGCAGAGGTTACGAAGAAAATCATAATCATGATTACCGCCAGTACGCTCAATAGGGTGGACATTGGGAACGCTTCGAAGAAACCGAACAGCATCATGTCCAAGTCGCCCGACATGGCCGACAGACTTCCGTTCAGCACGTTTTGGTCAAACCAGATGGCACCGTTACCGAACACGGTCATCCATAGGAAGATAAACACGGTAGGGATGAGCAGTACACCCAAAATGAATTCTCGTATGGTTCTGCCCTTCGAAATTCTTGCGATAAACAAGCCGACGAACGGTGACCATGAAATCCACCATGCCCAGTACATGATTGTCCAGTCCACAAACCATCCCTTACCCTCTTCTTCAAAGGCAAAAGTCTTGAATGTCAGTTCTATCACGTTGTTGAAATAATAGCCGATACCCTCACTATAGGCGGACAGCAGATAGATGGTCGGGCCGAGGAACAGCACAAACAGCATTAGCACAATGGCAAGTCCCATATTGATTTCACTCAGTTTCTTCACTCCCTTGTTCAGTCCCGAGAGTGAGGACAGGATAGCCATCCCGATGAGTGCAACAATAAGAATGGCCTGTATTGTAAAGCTCTTTTCCGGTACAACGCCCAGATGCACAAGTCCCGAATTCAACTGCACTACACCGAATCCCAATGAAGTGGCAATACCGAAAAATGTACTGCATAGGGCAAACGTGTCCACCACATTACCCCAAGGCCCGTTGATTCGTTCTTTTAAGAGCGGATACAGGCCGCTTCGCAGTGTGAGGGGCAGTTTATAGCGAAAGGAGAAATAAGCGATGACAAGGCCTACAACAGCGTATAGCGCCCATCCGTGAATACCCCAGTGGAAGAATGTGTCCAGTTGGGCTTGTTTGGCCCTGTCCACGGTGTCAGCCACGGCAGGGTTAAGGTAGTGCGCCATCGGTTCACCGATACCGAAATACATCAGTCCGATACCGATACCCGCCGAGAACAGCATGGCAATCCATGAGAATGTACTGTATTCGGGCTTGGAGTTGTCTGCACCCAGTCGGATTTTACCTTTTTTGCTGAATGCCACGGTGAGCAGAAATGTAATGACAACGGTCAGAATCAGCATATACACCCAGCTCAGATGTTCATAAATGTAGTCCTGTATTTGATTTAAGGCTTGTCCTGTTTGGTCAGGGAAAATTCCTCCGAAAATCGACAATAGTACCAACAGCGATATACCTGGGATGGCAACATGCTTGGCAAATGTGCTTCGGAAGGTGAATTTTCTCTTGATTCGATTCGTAAGTCTATTCATAAAAAGATGTTTTTAATGGAATCCCCGAACTTGTCAAAGACAGAAATTCTTGGTTAAAAATGAGTGTTGAGGGAACGAAACAGCATGAAGGAGTTTAGACCTATATATACAAAAATCAGTTGCCCCGAACCGGGGTAACACAATCACCTGTGATTTCAATCCATGAAATCTGTAGTGAGGTAAAATTTGAATAAAAAGCTGTCAGGGAAAGTGAAGCACCGTGACACGGAAAATAGAAAAAACTTCACTTGTGTATTTTCAGAAATTCTTGTAGAAAAATTATAATACGTTCCCGTTAATTTCTACAAATATACTAAAAAATAGTCGTTTTCGCAAATTCCAGCCTCTTCAAATGCTTTGGGTAAACTCCCGAAATCTCGATTTATACAGTGTTTTTTGTTGCTTTGAATTAATTTCGAGCATTAACATTTTAACACAAAATTTATCGCCTTTCAACTAAAATATTCCCCAAATTTTTCTTTCCTTTGTTGCGCTTTAGTCACTGTACACTTGGCGGATTCTTTTGTCATAATCTGACTATACTCCTTGCAGTGGCGAAGTCAAAGTGTACATTACTCTGACAACTAATGAAAAAAGTAGACAAAGCCCCGATGGAACTCCGTCGGGGCTTGTTGATTCTTCTCGGTGGCGCATCAGTAATTTCCTGCCATTATCTCTGCGAATATTGGTTAAAAATTATAGATTTATGAGTATATTTGCGTAAAATGCAAAATATCGACAAATCAACATGGCAAAAAAGATAAACACAGCAGAAATTGGCTTTGAAAAAGAGATATGGAAAGCAGCTGACCTACTCCGTGGCAGTATGGATGCAGGGGAGTACAAGTCGGTGGTTTTGGGCTTGATTTTCTTGAAATACATTTCTGACCGTTTCGAAGACAAGTATAACCAACTGGTCGAAGAAGGTGACGGTTTCGAGGAAGACAAGGACGAATACATGGCAGAAAATATCTTCTTCGTACCGCAGAAAGCACGTTGGAGCGTAGTGGCAAAAGCCGCACACACTCCCGAAATTGGCACGGTCATTGACAAGGCCATGCGTTTGATTGAGAGTGAGAATATTCGCTTGAAAGGTATTTTGCCGAAAAATTTTGCACGCCCCGAATTGGACAAGCGTCGTTTGGGCGATGTGGTTGACCTTTTCACCAACATTCAGATGAAGGAGCATGGCGACAGCAAGGACATCTTGGGGCGCACCTACGAATATTGCCTTTCCAAGTTTGCCGAAGCCGAAGGCAAGTTGGCAGGCGAATTCTACACTCCTGCTTGCATAGTGCGTACCTTGGTTGAGGTAACCCTATAGCGGACGTGTTTACGACCCTGCCTGCGGTTCGGGCGGTATGTTCGTGCAGTCTGCCAAGTTCATCGAACGCCACCAAGGCAATATCAATAATATTTCCGTATTCGGGCAGGACAGCAACCCTACCACATGGAAAATGGCGCAAATGAATCTTGCCATTCGTGGCATCGAAGCCGATTTGGGAAAGTTTAACGCCGATACTTTCTTTGATGATCAGCACCCTACATTGAAAGCCGACTATATTTTGGCAAACCCACCGTTCAATTTGAGCGATTGGGGCGGTGACAAATTGCAGGACGATGTGCGTTGGCAATATGGTATTCCCCCTACGGGAAACGCCAACTTTGCATGGTTGCAACACATGATTTATCACCTTTCAGCCAAAGGCAGAATGGGTATGGTCTTGGCGAACGGTTCTCTATCCTCACAGACAAGCGGTGAGGGTACTATCCGCGAAAACATCTTGAAAGCCGACTTAGTGGAAGGTATTGTTGCCCTGCCGAGTCAGTTGTTCTATACCACAGGTATTCCTGTATCGCTTTGGTTCATCAGCAAGCACAAAGCCCAACCGGGCAAGGTGCTCTTTGTTGATGCTCGCAATATGGGGAAAATGGTTTCTCGCAAATTGCGTGAATTGAGTGAGGACGATATGCTGAAAATTGCCGACACTTTCAACAAATACCACGATGGAACTTTGGAAGATGAAAAGGGCTATTGTGCTGTCAAGACTTTGGCAGAGATAGCCGAACAGGATTATATTCTTACTCCTGGACGCTATGTGGGTATTGCCGAAGTGGAAGATGACGGTGAACCTTTCTCTGAAAAGATGGAACGCCTCACAGGCGAACTTTCTGAACTCTTTGTGCAGTCACACCAACTCGAAGAAGAAATCAAAAAGCAGTTGGGCAGTATCGGTTTTAAAATATAGTTGGAGCGTATGACTTGGAATTTATCAATCATTGATTGGACGGCAATAGGTTCTATAGCAACTGTCTTAGCTTTTATAGTTGCTTATTTGTCTATCTACATATCCAATAAGCAGAACAAAAAGAATCAGCAGTTTCAACTGTCTTTGATTCAGTGAGATATAGAGCAGAAAAGGTTTGATGATTTGATTGAATGTATCATGACTGTTAGTAATTCCATTCAACCTATTAATGTCTTGGATTATACAAAGAAATTGCTTAACGGTACTTTTGCAGAAACTGACAAGCAGTTTTTGGATAGTATGGCGGAAAAAGATAGATTGGATAATATAAAATTGAGTATCCAATTGATAAAATATGATAAAAACCAATCAGCTAAGAGTCTGCTGAAAGTGTTGTCTAATATCCATCAATTATATGGAGAATGGGTTCGTGATTTGTGCCTGTTAAACATGCATAAGAAAGATAATATTGTTGTGCCTGCCATGATTAAGCCTATAATTTTGAGAATGGAAAAAATGTCAAAAGATATTGACCCTCATTGTGAACCTTACATTAGATTGGCTTTAAATTCCTCCAACAATGATTTAGATAGAGCTATATCTTTGATGAATGTATTTAGTTCAGCTGTCTCTTCTTATTTGGTGGATAAAAAGAGGTTGCTTGATGATGAATTGTACAAATTTGCACAATTAGAGCAAGGGAGAATTGATAATGGTCTAATAATCAGGAGATAGTATGGAAGAGTGGAAAGAATATAAATTGGGTGAACTTGTTGATTTGTTAGATTATAAACGAGTCCCTTTGTCATCAAGTCAACGAGCTTCCAGGAAAGGTAGCTTCCGATATTTTGGTGCACAAGGAGTGATAGATTATATAGATGACTTTATTTTCGATGGACAATATTTATTAATAGCAGAAGATGGAGAAAACCTTAAATCAAGGAATCAACCAATAGCTCAAATTGTTAATGGTAAATTCTGGGTTAATAATCATGCTCATATATTGCAAAGCAAAGGATTTTGTGATTTAAAGGTTATATGTTATTTGTTGAATATATCTGATATAGGTGGGTATATAACTGGTTCCGCTCAACCTAAGTTAAGTCAATCTAATTTAAAAGCAATTAATATAAAATTACCTCCCTTAAAAACACAGGAGAAGATAGCATCTATTCTTTCTTCTCTTGATGATAAAATAGTATTAAATCGCAAAATCAATGAGAATTTGGAGCAACAAGCCCAAGCCTTATTTAAGTCTTGGTTTATTGATTTTGAACCCTTTAAAGACGGGAAATTTGTTGATTCTGAATTAGGTATGATTCCCGAAGGTTGGAAAGTTGGAAGTATCTATAAATATGTTAAAGTAATATATGGTGCACCGTACAAATCATCATTATTCAATGAAGATATGGAGGGTAGTCCTTTGATTAGAATACGAGATTTAAAAACGTATGCTCCTCAGTTTTATACTTCTGAATTATTGCCTAATACAGAGTTCGTTGAAATGGGAGATGTAATTGCTGGAATGGATGCAGAATTTTCTCCATGTTTATGGTTGGGACAGAAAGGCGTTCTAAACCAAAGATGTTGTAAATTTATTGGGATTGATTCCTGTATAAGTAACTATTATGTTTTATATTTGTTGAAACCAGAATTGGAGTTTGTTCAATTTTATAAAACAGGGACAACTGTAAGTCATTTAGGAAAATCTGATATTGACAAATTTCAAGTAATAATTCCTCCATTGGAAATAGTTTCCAATTTCTCAAGAATAGCTGATAGCTACCTTGAGAAAAAGAAGTCTTTGGCACATGAAATATTACGACTCTCCACCTTACGTGATACTCTATTGCCTAAATTGATGTCTGGAGAAATAAAAATTGAATCATAATAAAACTAAATATATTATGACCTTTACCGAAGATAGCTATGAAAAAGCATTAATTGCCCTATTTCAAGAAATGGGTTATCAGTACGAATACGGGCCCGATATTGAGCGCGATTATAGAGAGCCGTTCTATACGGAACAGCTCTTGGAAAGCCTGCATGTCATCAATAAGGGAAAGCCCGAGACTGCCATCCACGAAGCAGTAACGAAACTCAAAAATATCGATTCTGGTAGTTTGGTGCAGAAAAATGAAGTCTTTATGGACTATCTGCAACATGGTATCGAAGTGAGCTATTTCGACGGAAAGGAACAGTGCAACGGATTGATTTATCTGGTCGATTTTGCTAACGTGGAGAGCAATGACTTTAAGATTGTCAACCAATGGACTTTCGTGGAAAATGCTGAAAAACGCGCTGACTTGATTGCTTTTGTCAATGGTCTGCCCCTTGTGGTAATGGAGTTGAAATCTCCGTCGCGCGAGGAAACGGATGCTTCCGAAGCCTATTTGCAGTTGCGCAACTATATGCAAGTCATTCCTTCGCTTTTTGTTTACAATGCGTTCTGCGTAATGAGTGATATGGCGTGCTCTAAAGCGGGAACAATTACAAGCAATGAAGACCGCTTTATGGAGTGGAAAACAAAAAATGGGGAATACGAAAGTAAGGCTTTTGTGGACTATGATACTTTCTTTGAGGGCATATTCCAACGTGAACGTCTGCTCGATATTGTCAAGAATTTCCTTTGTTTCTCCAGGGATGAATCGGGCGATGTTAAAATATTGGCAGGCTATCATCAATATTTCGCCGTGCGAAAGTCTATTGAACGTACGGAAATTGCCGTTCACAATGACGGTAAAATCGGTGTCTTTTGGCACACGGAGGGCAGTGGCAAATCCTTGTCTATGGTGTTCTATGCCCACTTGTTGCAAGAACACCTCACCCAACCTACAATTGTGGTAATTACTGACCGTAACGACCTCGATGACCAACTCTATTCACAGTTTGCTAAATGTAAGGATTTCCTTCGTCAAACTCCACAACACGCTGAAAGTCGCGAAGACCTAAAGGCGCTTTTGGCAGGGCGTGAGGCTAACGGTATAATCTTTACGACCATGCAGAAATTCGAGGAATCGGATGAACCGCTTTCCACTCGTCGCAATATCGTGGTGATGACTGATGAAGCCCACCGCAGTCAGTACGGATTTGAGGAACGTATCCGCATGACAAAGAATGAAAAAGGGGAAGATGTGGCAAAGCGTATTGTAGGTACGGCTCGTATCATTCACGACTCTCTCCCGAATGCTTCTTATATTGGTTTTACAGGTACGCCTATCTCTACTAAAGACCGTGATACGGTGGAAGTGTTTGGTAACTATATCGACATTTACGATATGACACAGGCGGTTGCAGATGGGGCAACTTGTCCTGTCTATTATGAATCGCGTGTCATCAATCTGAAATTGGACGATGAAACGCTTCGTGCCATTGATGATGAGTACGAATTGCTCTCTGAAGAAGGGGCTTCCGATGAATTGATTGAGAAAAGTAAAAGGGAAATGTCGCACTTGGAAGAAATTTTGGGTGCACCCGAAACTATAGATTCTCTTTGTCGTGACATCTTGCATCACTACGAGGATTACCGTCAGTTTGAATTGACAGGAAAGGCTATGATTGTTGCCTATTCACGCCCTATCGCCATGCGTATTTATCAGCGATTGCTCGAACTTCGCCCCGATTGGAACGAAAAGGTGAAGGTGGTGATGACGGCTGGCAATCAAGACCCCGAAGAATGGCACAATATCATTGGAAACAAGCAGTATAAAAAGGAACTTGCCAAACGTTTCAAGGACAACAACGACCCGATGAAAATTGCGATTGTCGTTGATATGTGGTTGACAGGTTTTGATGTGCCCTCTTTGGCTACGATGTATGTCTATAAGCCGATGAGCGGTCACAATCTGATGCAGGCGATTGCACGCGTAAACCGTGTCTTTCATCATAAGGCAGGCGGTTTGGTTGTGGACTATATCGGTATTGCCAAAGCATTGAAAGAGGCGATGCGCGACTATACGCGCCGTGACCGTGAGAACTTTGGTAATCCGAATATCAAGGAAACGGCTCTCTTTAAATTCCGCGAAAAACTGCAAATCTGCAAAGACCTGTTGCATGGTTTTGACTATAGCGATTTTACTACGGACGACCCTGTAAAATGTGCCAAGGTTATACAAGGCGGTGTCAATTTCTTGATGGCTATAGACAAGGAAAAGCAAAGAGAGTGTTTCATCAAGGAATCCAAACTTTTGCAGGATGCAGTTACCCTTTGCCGTAGTTTGCTCAATGCTTCGGAACGTAGTGATTCTGCTTATTTCAATGCCGTGCGTACGCTGATTAACCGGATGGGTGGTAAGGGTAAAATCACCAAAAAAGACATCAATAAGCGTATTAGTGAATTGTTGAAACAAAGTGTAAAGAGCAATGGGGTGATTAATCTTTTCTCTGACATTAAGAGTGAATTTTCATTATTCGATGAGGCTTTCTTGGAGGAGGTGTCAAAGATGAAAGAAAAGAACATCGCCGTTGAACTGCTTAAAAGGCTCTTGGCTGAACGCGTGAAGCTATATAGCCATACGAACCTTGTGCAGGCTGAAAAGTTCTCAGAGCTGCTTAATATGGCTCTATCGAACTATTTGAAAGGAATGTTGACCAATGAAGAGGTGATATAGGAACTTTTGAAGTTGGCAAAGGATATTTCTGTAGTGGAAAAAGCAGGAAATGACTTGGGCTTGACTAAGGAAGAAAAGGCGTTTTATGATGCGTTGACTCGCCCACAGGCTGTGCATGATTTCTACAAGAATGATGAATTGGTAGCTATGACCAAGGAATTGACGGATGCTTTGCGCAAGAACCGCACCATAGATTGGCAGAAAAAGGAATCTGCACGTGCAGGAATGCGTCGTATGATTAAGCGACTTTTAAAGAAATACCATTATGCGCCTGAAGAAACTAACAATGCTTTGGAAATTGTCATCCGTCAGTGCGAAGAATGGGCGGATTATACTCCCGAAACAGAGTCAGAAATAGCATAGAAAATAAGGTTTTGTCCATACGTTGAAAAAATTTTTGTACCGATTTTTTGAAATTTTTTCCAACTATGACTATATTAGAGTTGTTGTTTCAGTAAACACAAAAAGGCGTATGGAGAAATTTAAGGCTATTATTTACTTGCATGGGTACAATTCATCAGGAAGCACAGGCAGGACAATTCAAAGGCTGTTAGGCGGGAAATACAATGTAATCGCACCGAAACTCCCCGTTGATGCTAACGAGGCAGTCGGCATTGCCCGCCAACTATTGGCAGAACACCCCGACGCTATTGTCTTGGGAACTTCCCTCGGTGGATTTGTCACTTTGAATGTCTATGCCCCGATTCGTATCGCCATCAACCCGACTTTGCGACCATCTGTATCTTTGCCGTTGATTGGTTGTGCTCCCGAGTTGGCTGAAACCTACAAGCCCTACGAGGATGAAATGCGCAGCTTGGCTGACGACAAGGTGAAAGGTGCTACCTTTGGATTCTTTGGAACAAATGACGAGGTGATTAATTTTAGAGAAGAATTTGAAAAGTTGTATTTGAAAGGACATACCCTCTCTATACCCGGGGGAGAACATCGCATCAAGGAAGAGGAATTGAAAAAGTATGTTTTCCCTTTGATCGATTTGCTTCAAAACCTTTAATCCTCGTACAACTTCCCTTTTTTCAAAAAATGAAAAGTTAGGGTAGGGGATGCACGAAAATAAAACTCCCGACTGTCTCAACAAAAAATTGAGGGGACAATCGGGAATTTTTTATGTCTGAAAAATTCGCGCTGAAAAAACGGTCAATTTTATGCCTTTCTATTGACCAACGTATCGGTACGGCGAAAAATATTCAATTCTAAAGGCGTTCATTTATGCCGTTTTTACACTTAACTCGCTGATAGTCAATTTTATAAAACGAAAATATTTTGTTTCTATTTTATTGTCAACCAGCTCATTAGCGCACAGTTTTGTATTCTCACACCTTTTTCTCGGTGTTCCACTTGCAAATGGCGGTCTTTCTGTCTCCCGAGGCAAAGATTTCCCAGCAACCTGTCGCCTCGTCGTATTTTTGATAACCGTCCTTTCGTCCGTAAGGGTCAAAACAGTTCACTCGTTTCTCTGTCTCGTTGTACACCTCCGTACCGATAATCTTCCCGGTGCTGTCATAGTACTCCGCACGGAATGGGCTCACGTATGCTTTCGTTTTCCGCAAACGGTCGTTAGCGTCATAGTATTCCCAATATCGGCGTGTCTCGTTGTATTTCGTGTAGCCGTTCGGCTGACCGTCGAAATTATAGAACACAATCGGTCCGTTGATGCAGTACTTGTCGTCTTGCCCCCACACTGCGATGGAGCAGAATAAGAAAATAAAGAAAAGGATTTGTTTCATATTTTGAAAGGTTAGTAGATTTCTGCTTGGAGATTATTTCACTTTCGAGTACTCCCAGCGTTTGTAAAAATCGTTCCATTTATAGATGCCGATTTTGTGATGGTTCATATCGAACACTTCCCAACGCTTGTAGAACTCGTTGTATTTCTTGTAGCCGATTTTCTTGCCCGACTTGTCGAGAAACTCCGTGCGATCATAAAACTCGTTGTACTTCTCGGTGTAGTCTTGCGCCCACACCGAAACGGTGCACAGCATAAAAACGCCGATAAGCATCATCTTCATAGCCACAAGATTCAGTTCCATAGTCCAAAGATTTACGTTCGGTTCAGTATAAATTTCTCACAGTAGAATCCCATAAACGAGATTCAGAGCTACAAAACTAACAAATAAAATCACAAATCCACCATCCCATCCCCACATTAACACATCCTAACTTTCTCACCCTTTCCCGCCAATTTCAGCCCCTCTTCCGCAACTTCCCACCATTCACGAATCTATCATTTCTCATTCATCCTCGCAAATTTCGAGCAGAATGCAAGCCTGTCTTTACCGCCCATTTACCGCCTTTCTCTCCCTGCATGATAAACATCAACTCTCGCACCAAACTGCCAAATCAACCTTTTAAAAGCCTCTTGATTTAGGTACACACTACACATCCGCACTCAAGTTTTCCCACAGGATTTACATCCTGCATCCACAACCGCTCACACTCAAACGCCACCCAACCTCACAACATCTATAAACGCATCGCTCTCCATATCCGCATCCAAGTTTTGCCGAAAAAGGAGTTTTTGCACCAATTTCCTATCAAATATTATTGCAGAATCAACATTCTGAACACTCCCAATAATCGCATTTTACCTCACCACCACCCTCAAAACACTCTTGTCCCACACCCCAACCATTCCGCGCCGCGCCCATATCCGCACCCAAACTTTGGGGAAATCTCGTTTTTTATACAATACTCTTTATGGCATTTTATTTTCGCAAATGGGTTAAATAGAGATTTTCCCCAATGACTGGAATAGCTCCAAATTCTCCTTTTGCGTATCTGTCGGGTAGGAAAGGGCATTGCCAATCTCTCCCAAAAGGACACAAAAAAACGAGAGCCATATTGCTATGACTCTCGCTAAATATATCGCAATTAATTAAAATCTTAGTATTTGATTAGAGAATTAACTTCTACATCAGCTGGGAATGCTTTACGTCCTTCCAAGAATTCCAATTCAACGATAAAGTCGATGTAAATCTTTTTAGGATTCATGCTTTTTACCAATTCATAAGCAGCAGCCATTGTTCCACCTGTTGCAAGAAGGTCATCGTGAAGAACAACTACATCGTTTTCGTCGATTGCATCGCGGTGAATTTCGATTGTGTCTGTTCCATATTCTTTACTGTAAGATTTTTTCAAGGTATCAGCTGGCAATTTCCCCGGTTTACGTACTGGCACGAAGCCTGCGTTAAGTTCGTATGCTAAAACTGATGCACCGATAAATCCGCGTGATTCGATTCCGACCACTTTTGTGACACCAAGATTTTGGTAACGTTGTTTAAGTGATTCACCGATGATGTGCATAGCTTCCGGATCTTTGAAGGCTGTTGTCAAATCTTTGAAAACGATTCCTTTCTTAGGGAAGTCATAGACGTCACGGATTACACTTTTTACTTTTTCAAGTTCCATGTTTTGAGTTATTATTAGTTATAATTTTTTTTAATTCGTTTTTCCATTGTTCCACGTGGAACAATTTGCATCTATCTGCCTAACATTAGCAGAAGTATATTCACATCGCTTGGAGAAATTCCCGGGATGCGTGATGCTTGTGCCACAGTCTCGGGATCAATCTTTGTGAGCTTCTGTCTTGCTTCTGTGGAAATGGCGTTGATTTCTGAATAATTCAATTTTCCACGAAGTTTGACGTGTTCAAGTCGTTCTATTTTTTCGGCTATCAATTTTTCTCTTTCAATGTAGCCTTGGTATTTAATCAAAATTTCTGCTGCTTCAACAATTTCGCTGCGGCGTGCTTCTTCGAATGTTTCGATTAGGGCATTGAGTTGCGGAATTTGTGTGGCAAGCATTTCTATGTTCAACTGCGGGCGCAAAATCAAATCGAACAAGCGCACGGATTGTTTCAACGGAGACAATCCCAAACTTTCTAAATACGGATTGATGTTGGCTGCCTTTACGGAAAATTCGTGTGCGAACTCAATCAATTTGTCGCGTTGTGCCTTTTTGTCAAGCATTAATTGGTAGCGGTGTTCTGTCGCCAAACCGATTTCGTAGCCTTTCGGTGTCAAGCGCATGTCTGCATCGTCCTGACGCAACAAGATGCGGTATTCGGCACGTGAGGTGAACATACGGTAAGGCTCGTCAACGCCTTTTGTAACCAAATCATCAATCAATACGCCGATATAGGCTTCGTCACGACCAAGCACGAACGGTTCTTCGTCGGTGCAGTGGCGGTGTGCGTTGATACCTGCTATCAAGCCTTGTCCTGCTGCTTCTTCGTAGCCTGTTGTACCATTTACCTGTCCTGCGAAGAACAGACCTGATACTAATTTGGTTTCAAGGCTGTGGCGTAATTGTGTCGGGTCAAAGAAATCGTATTCGATGGCGTAACCCGGACGATATATTTGTGCTTCGGCAAGTGCCGGAACTTCGGACATGGCACGAATCTGTACGTCCAATGGAAGTGAAGAGGAGAATCCGTTCAAGTAGTATTCCTGAGTGGTTTCGCCTTCCGGTTCCAAGAACAACTGGTGTGCGTCCTTGTCGGCAAATGTCACGATTTTTGTTTCTATACTCGGACAATAGCGAGGTCCGATACTTTTGATAGTTCCGTTGTAAAGCGGTGAATCAGGCAAGCCTTCGCGCAGGATGTTGTGCACGGTTTCGTTCGTGTAGATAATCCAGCACGGGCGTTGTTCCAGTGTGCGCTTTGATTCGGGAAGGAATGAGAACTTGTGGAAGTCGTTCTCGCCTTCTTGTTTTGTAGCCAAGTCGAATTTGATGGTACGGCCGTCGATGCGGACCGGAGTACCTGTCTTCATCCTGTCGGCTGCGAAACCGATGGATTTTAATTGTTCGGTGATGCCATAGGATGCGGGTTCGGAAATACGTCCGCCTTCAAGCTGTACGCGTCCTACGTGCATCAATCCGTTAAGGAATGTGCCTGCTGTAAGGACTACGGCGTTGGCTTTGAATGTAACTCCCAAGGCTGTCTTTACGCCCTTTACCTGCATATCCTCGATGACGAGTTCTACGGCAGAATCCTGCCACATGTATAGGTTGGGGGTGTTTTCGATTTTAGTTCGCCATGCTTCGATGAATTTGATACGGTCGGCTTGTGCTCTCGGGCTCCACATAGCAGGGCCTTTTGAGCGGTTAAGCATGCGAAATTGTATGGCGGCTTTGTCTGTGACAAGTCCCATTTGTCCGCCGAGTGCATCGATTTCTCGAACAATCTGTCCTTTGGCTATACCACCCACAGCGGGGTTACAGCTCATCTGGGCAATCTTGTTCATGTCCATTGTAATCAACAATGTGGATGAACCGAGGTTTGCTGATGCGCAAGCGGCTTCACAACCGGCGTGACCGGCTCCAATTACTATAACGTCGTATTCAAATTTCATTTATCAGAATTTTGTAATTGCGAAAGAAGTTCTAATGATTTGTTTTCATAACTTTCCATAATTTCTCTCTCTCCAGGTCCCTTGTCGTTGACACCGCATAGGTGAAGCACGCCATGAATAATGACACGGTTGAGTTCGGTCTCGTAAGGTGCACCGACCATTTCGGCGTTTGAGCGGACTGTATCGAGGGAAATGAACATATCACCTGAGATTTTGTGTAAACGACCGTAATCGAAGGTGATGATATCGGTGAAGTAATCGTGCTGTAAGTATTGACGGTTGACTTCTATTATCTTTTCATCGTTGCAGAAAATATATGAAAGGTCACCCACTGATTTATGAAAAAAACCTTGGGCCACTGCCTCTATCCAACGTCTGATTAACGTCTCGTCTAATTGAGGCATTTGAACTCCATCTGAGATAAAAGTTAAATCTGCCATTTTTCAATGAGAATCAACTACAAAGATAGTGTAAGTTGCGGTAAGAAAAAAGAAGATGCCTGATTTTTTTAATTTTAACAATTTTGGTGTCGGTGAAGGGGTTGGCAAGGGGCAAGGTGCGGATTTGTTGGTTTTTGCGATTTTTCTGAGTTGTGGGGCGGTGATGTGTGTCTATTGGCTATGTTGTTGATTGATAGTGTATTAGTACTTGTTTCGCGATGCGTTGATGCGTTTTGGTTGTGATTTTTGTGTGCGTTCGGATAGTTATGCGTAAATAAGTGGCTTATTTTGAGTCTTTTTGGTGAAATTTATTTTCCAATGGAAATAAAAATGTGAGTTTTGAGAAGCGTTACGGTTTTGTAATATTTTTTTGGAAGGAGATTCCTAAATTTGTGGAGAGAATTTTTAGGTGGATGAAC
>JAHHQT010000085.1 GCA_020026215.1 Muribaculaceae bacterium | reverse complement strand
CTAAAATAGTTATATCTTTCTTTCAAATATTTTGCAAAGGTACGAATTTTTGCCGACGTACAGTTATTTATTTCAAATTAAATTTTTACTCTCGTTTCTTAATTTTATTTAAAATATTACAGAAACAGATGTAAAAAACGATGGGTAAACCCGTTCGGTTTACCCATCATCTTGTATAACATATAATAAAAGTTATCACTATTTATTGAATTCGTCGGCGATTGACTGAGCAATTTTCTTCATTTCTTCGTCAGACAAAGACAATTTCGGTTTTTTGAAATCCATGTCTTTTTCTTCTGAAATAGGAATCAAGTGAATGTGTGCGTGAGGGACTTCAAGTCCGATTACTGCAACAGCAACACGTTTGCATTCGATAGCTTTATCTACAGCCTTTGCCACTTTCTTTGCAAACAAAGTCAGTGAAACATATCTTTCATCTGAAAGATTAAAGATGTAGTCGTCTTCAATTTTAGGAACGACCAATACGTGTCCCTTACTTACCGGATTAATATCCAGGAATGCATAGTTTTCTGCATCCTCAGCTACCTTGTATGAAGGAATTTCACCTGCAATGATTTTACTGAAAATTGTAGCCATGATTATTTTGTATTAAAGAATTTCAATTTTCATGATTTCGAAAGACATCAAACCTTGTGGAACTTGGATTTGAGCGATGTCTCCAACTTTCTTGCCAAGCAAACCTTTAGCAATAGGAGTGCTTGAAGCCAATTTCTTTTCTTTTAGATTAGCTTCAGAGTCAGCAACGATAGTATAAGTCATTGTAGCACCGTTTTTAGTATTTCTAATTGTAACGGTGTTCATGATTTGAACTTCATCTGTATTTAAGTTTGCCTCATCAATGATGCGGGCATTTGCAAGCATATCCTTCAATTGAGAGATCTTCATTTCCAGCATACCTTGTGCTTCTTTTGCAGCGTCATATTCAGAATTCTCTGACAAGTCGCCTTTATCGCGCGCCTCAGCAATAGCAGCCGAAATTCTTGGACGCTCAACGCTTTCAAGCTGAGCGATTTCTTGCATCTTTTTATCGTACCCTTCTTTGGTCATGTACGTGATTGCCATGGTGATAATTGTTTTAAAAATTAATAAAAATAAAAGAATCTCCATCACACTTGATCGAGACCCTCTCAATGAATTTATATTTCGTTATTGCAAAGATAATCTTTAAATAATTGAAAAGCAAATTTATCGACGTATATCTTTGCATTCACGACAGCTTATTTGCCTCTTTAAAATAAATACGATAAATTTGTGCGAATTTTATTAGATTATCGGCAATTATGAGTAAAAATAATTTCTTTACACGGGAATATTACATGTCACCTGCCGAATGCAACGGTGAACAGGAAATGCCCTTGTGGCTATTGGCCAACAGAATGATTGAAGTGGCCACTCTTCATGCCAACAGTTGGAATGTAGGCTACAAGCGTTTGCGCAAAGAAAACCAAGCATGGGTACTTTCTCGTCTGACTATCGAAATGGAACGCTACCCGAAAGTGGGCGAAAACTACAGCCTTGTTACATGGATTGAATCTTACAACCGTCATTTCTCGGAACGTAATTTCGAAGTATTGGACGAAAACGGGAAAGTAGTGGGCTACGGTCGTTCCATCTGGTCGGTCATCAACAGTACCACTCGCGAAAGTTGCGACATTTCCAACCTATATAATAATATGATAGACTACGTGGCTGAAAAGGACTGCCCGATTGCCAAACAATCAAAAATGCGTCCTATCACTTTCCAACGTCAGGCCAACCATGTTTTCCGATATAGCGACATCGATTTCAACCGTCATGTAAACGCCTTGAAATACATTTGTCTGATATTGAACCAATGGACACTTGATTTCTTCGACAAAAAAGCCATCGAACGTTTTGAAATTGCGTTTGTAAAGGAATGCTATGCCGAAGACGAAGTAACTGTCGGCGTGGAAGACCACGAAGATTTCAGTTCGGCTGAAATACAATGCAACGGCGAAACACTTTGCCGTTCAAAATTGACATTCAAAGAAAGAAAATAAAATTAAGGGATATACTTAAGCACCACAATCTTTTCAGTGGACTTGCCCACCTTGAACAAAGACGATGCCCTATACCCTGCAATCCATAGAATTCCACTTGCGCTACACAGCAACCAAGTGGATTTTTTTTGATATAAGGAGAATTTATTATCATTGAAAAAGTCGCTGACTTTCTTTGAACCCTTCATGCCAAACGGAGTAAAACGATCACCCTCTCGCCAAACAGCGGCATCAAAATAAGCAATGTTAGGATTTTTTTCAAATTTAAAGTCAGGTTGATTATCAACGACTTGCACATCAAAAATAGCGAGTTTTTCCTCCAATAAGCTAAAGTTGATTTCCTCACCGCCAAATTTAGAGTTATCGAAAACCGTCAACGTATCACGCCCCACTTCTGCCATAAAACAGCCCGACTCAAAGCATGCCCCGGGCAGTTCCACATCAAGCATACTTTCGATTTGTGCAACATTGAAGCCATAAGGAAAAAGAATATGATGCAACAAGGCAACAGGCTCTGCATAATCTTTCACTTTTTTCAAGTCAATCATGCGGCAATCCCCATCTTGTTTTGCGACCCTACTTTCAACCTCATCGAGTGCCAAACGATTTACTTCACAATCCGACTTCAAATTGTTCAAAGAATGACTGAATCCGTTTTCTGCATTTGGGAAACATTCACGAATCAAAGGCAGGATGACATTGCGGATTTTGTTGCGAGAAAAATCATTCTCCAAGTTCGTGCTATCCACGACATAATTCTGACCGAAAGACTTTAAATAGGCCTCAATCTCCTGACGGCTGACTGACAACAACGGACGGATGATACAACCTTTTTTGTACTTAATGCCCGAAGCCCCAGCAATGCCACTGCCTCGCATCAAATTCAAGAACATCGTTTCAATATCATCATCACGATGATGTGCCACGGCAATTGACCGACAACCGTTCGCTACTCGCATCTGCTCAAACCACTCGTAACGCAATTCACGACACGCCATTTCCACCGAAACCTTATGCGATTTCACATACATATCCACGTCAAAATCAACGAATACGCATTTCACTTGGCGTTTTTGGCAAAGGTCACGCACGAACTGCTCGTCGCGCATAGATTCTTCACCACGAATATGAAAATTACAATGGGCAGCCACACATTCATAGCCCAAGTCCAACAACACACAAAGCAAGGCCACACTATCGGCACCGCCACTCAATGTCACCAAAACTTTGTCACCGCTATACAACAAAAGCCGTTTGCGTATGACTTGTTCTATTTCAGATGCAAAACCCACTGTTTTCATATTGCAAAGATAAGGAAACTTAGGTGCAATAAAATAACCTTTCCTCTTTTTTATTGCTAAGATTTTAAGTATCTTTGCCAACAAAATCAGATAAATAGAAATGTTAGAGAAAATAAATAACCTAAAAGGCGTAATCGAATCGCTAAATGCCTCTTCTGTAGAAGAAGTAGAAGCATTGCGAATTAAATATTTAAGCAAAAAAGGCGAAGTATCAGCATTATTCAACGATTTCCGCAATGCTCCTAACGAACAAAAAAGAGAAATCGGTCAAAAATTGAACGAATTGAAGAACTTGGCAACAGACAAAATCAATGCATTGAAAGAAAATTTGAGCAACAAGCTCGAAGATGAATGCACTATTGATTTGACTCGTACTTCCGCTCCACTTCCATTGGGTAAACGCCACCCGATTTCATTGGTTAGAAACGAAATCATTTCCATCTTCTCTCGTTTGGGATTCTCTATTGCAGAAGGTCCTGAAATCGAAGACGACTGGCACGTATTCTCAGCATTGAACTTTGCTGCTGACCACCCTGCTCGCGACATGCAAGATACATTCTTCATCCAACGCAGTCCGGATGTGTTGCTTCGTACTCACACTTCATCAGTACAATCACGCATCATGACTTCACAACAACCTCCTATCCGCATCATCTGCCCTGGACGTGTTTACCGTAATGAAGCCATTTCTGCCAGAGCACACTGCTTCTTCCACCAAATCGAAGCTCTTTACATTGACAAAGACGTTTCATTCACAGACGTGACACAAACACTACTATATTTCGCACGTGAAATGTTCGGACAAGACACTAAAATCCGTCTTCGCCCGTCATACTTCCCATTCACCGAACCATCTGCAGAGATGGATATTTCTTGTAACATCTGCGGTGGCGAAGGTTGCGGTTTCTGCAAACACACAGGTTGGGTAGAAATCTTAGGTTGCGGTATGGTTGACCCTAACGTACTTGAATCTTGCGGTATTGACAGCAAAGAATACTCAGGTTTCGCATTGGGTATGGGTGTTGAACGTATCACAAACTTGAAATATCGTGTTAAAGACCTTCGTATGTTCTCTGAAAACGACGTTAGATTCTTGGACGAATTCGAGGCAGCACACTAATTCTTTTAGAAAATAAAGGAAACTTATATAATCAGAGAAGATACATTCTGTCAACATGGAAAGTATCTTCTCTTATTTACATTAACCAGATGAATATCAAAGAACGATATAACGGAATCATCGAATGGTTTTCTGCCAATATGCCAAACGCAGAAACAGAATTACACTATGAAAATCCTTTTCAACTGCTCATAGCTGTAATACTTTCAGCACAATGTACAGACAAGCGCGTAAACATTGTCACCCCTCCTTTATTTCGCGATTTTCCCACTCCGGAAGCCTTGATGGCAACTACTCCGGAAGTGATATTCGAATATATCAAAAGCGTAACTTTCCCCAACAACAAATCAAAATCGTTGCATGGAGCAGCTCGTATGTTGGTTGAAAAATACCACAGTAAGGTTCCCGACACGATGGAAGAACTTATCAAGATTCCGGGTGTAGGTCGCAAAACCGCCAATGTGATGTTGTCTGTCGTTTTCGGCAAACCGGCAATGGCAGTGGATACCCACGTATTCCGTGTTTCGGAAAGAATCGGTTTGACCTCTAATTCAAAGACTCCGTTAGAGACAGAAAAGACACTCGTTTCACATATTCCCGCAGAGCTGTTGCCTACTGCACACCACTGGCTTATCTTGCACGGCAGATATGTCTGCACTGCACGCAAGCCCCAATGCGACAAATGTGGCATAGCACCTTACTGCAGAGCCTTTGCAAAAAAGAAGCCATTAGATTTAGAATCATCAAAGAAATAAAGACACCATGCAAGAAACGATTTCATTAATCATAGAAATAATTGGAACCATTGCCTTTGCCATCAGCGGTATCCGTTTGGCGGCTGCCAAGGACTTTGACTGGTTCGGAGCTTATATAGTAGGTTTGGTAACTGCCATCGGAGGCGGTACACTGCGCGACATTCTGTTGGACACCACCCCTTTCTGGATGGTCAACGGCTGGTATCTGACTGTGACAGGGCTGTCATTGCTCTATGTGATTTTGTTCCGCAAACAACTAGTACGCCTCAACAGCACGTTCTTTCTTTTCGACACCATTGGATTGGCATTGTTTGTAGTGATTGGTGTCCAGAAGACACTTGACTTTGACTATCCAATGTGGGTAGCTATTGTTATGGGTATGATTACAGGTGCATTCGGCGGTGTTGTTCGTGATATATTGATTAACGAAGTACCTTTGATATTCCGCAAGGATATTTACGGTACGGCATGTATAGCAGGAGGTTTGGTTTATTGGCTGATGATTGAACTCGGCACATCCATCCTATTGCAACAGATTTCTTGTATTACAGTGGTGGTGGTCATTCGACTTCTTGCCGTCAGATTCAACTGGTATATACCAGTACTCAAGAACGTAGAAAATTTGAAACAATGAAACAACAAGCAAAAACGACTTTTATACAACTCATAAAATACGGAATTATCGGGATGATAAACACACTTATCACTCTCGTTACTTTCTATATTATCAACACCCTTTTGGATTTGCCATATAATCTTGCCAACTCCATTGGCTATGTGTTGGGACTGATTAACAGCTTTGTCTGGAACAAGAACTGGGTATTTAAGTCTCATAAAGGATGGATGAAAGAAGCAGCTTTGTTTATAGGTGGTTTCTTGATTTGTTTCGGTATTCAATTGCTCGCCACCAACTATATGTTGAACGGATTGGGCATGAAAGATATGGAATTGATTTCATGGTTACCGATGAAGAATACCGGAGAAAATGTGGTGATGTGTATCGGTATGGTCATTTACACACTTGCCAACTATTGTTACAACCGATTTGTTACATTCAAACAATAATTTATGCAATTTGACACAAAAGCATCAAAATCATTACTGACACTTTTGCTCTGCATAGCAGCAGTGTTGATTTATCCTGCTTTGGGTAGAGTCGATTTATTGGACGACGAATTGAAATTGGCTGAACTTGCCAAGGAATTCTCTTCCTCGGGCGTAACCAATGTTTTTGAAGGTCACGGCTCTGACTTTGTATCCAATTTCTACGGATACTTGGTATCTCTGCTAATCAACAATTTCAACATACCTTTGGAATATGCCACACGATTGCCGTCAGCTATCGTGATTACCCTATTGACTGTAGTGCTGTATTGCTTCCAATGCATGGAAGACAAGCTGAGCAAATCATTCTTGTCCTCAATATTGTTTCTTTCCAGCTATACCGTCATTGCATTGGCATTCCATGCAAGTACAATCGCATTGATTGTACTACCGTTCATTGCATCGTTGGCAATAGTCTTTCTATATTCCCAAACTCCATCAAGGAATAAGGCAATCCTGTTGGTCATTTTCTGTGCCACAGCCACAATCTATATGGGCATTCTGGCACCACTTATTATGGCGGTATTGGGTAACGGATTCCTTGCTATCAAGAAAACCGATAAAATCAAACCTTATCTGAGTTTCTCCTTCCATTTGGCGGCAGCCATTGCTTTGGCCTACGGAACAATTGTATTTATTACAAATGATTCACAAGTAGCTCTGAATGTACTGGGCATTGAACAAATCACAAGTCCATTGGTGGAATATCCTAAATTTGAAATGTTCATCGGACACGTTTTGTTCTCCATCTTCCCGTGGTCAATTCCTATTTTCATCTCCCTTTTTTGGATTGTATTCAATCCGCATTGGCTGAAGGACAGATATTCGGAACTTTCTCCTTACAAGAGATACGGTTTGATTATTTTCATCATTTCCGTCCCCGCATTTTTCGTGTTGAACCGCTTGTCATTGGTCATGCTGTTGACTGCCGTATTCTTCAATATGCCAATCATCAGCGGATTCCTGTTGTCACAAATCCACAAGCACACCATCATCTGGAGAATCACAGGTTGGATTTTTGCATCGTTGATTACGATACTGACCTCCCTGTTCATCGCCACTCGTTCAGGACTGGACATTGTGTTCCGAAATATCCAAATCACAACTACAGGAAGTTGGTCTGTGGCAAGTGCGCTTTTGGTAATTGCCATCATTACCAGTTTATACACCTTGTCACGCAACCAACGCACCATAAAATTAGACAACAGATACCTTTACAATATTGTCATCCTCTATCTTTTGGTGATTATTCTTTATAAGGCATACATCAATCCTTATTTGATTTCACCGTTTTGATAAAGATAGAATGAATAAATAATTGTATAGACTTATTTGTTATGAAATTTTTAACTAACTTTGAATGCGATAAACTGAACAAGCAGTGAAAAGATTTCTATTAATCATATTACTATTCTGTTCTTTCCAGATGGGTGAGCTTTCTGCCCAATCCCACTATATCTGGAAAGAATACAAACAAGCACTGCCTGAAAAGACCATCAACAATCCTCGCACAACCGCAGGAATTGAAGTCTATACATCCAATGGTTCTTTGATTATACGCACCAACGAGAAGACCCAAGTGAAAGTGCTTTCCATTTTGGGACAAACCATCTCACAGGCTAC
>JAHHQT010000084.1 GCA_020026215.1 Muribaculaceae bacterium | reverse complement strand
CATGCCACAATAAGGGAAACCTTGTTATGGCATGATTTTTATATAGGATTTATTTTAGACAATAAACAAGTCTCGGTAAATCATGTCAGAAACCATGACTCCCTTTTCTGTCAAATGGATGCTATTACCTTTTTGAATGACACTTCCATCTTTCAAATACGGAACGATAATCTTATTCGCCCAATCATAATATTTGACTCCAAATTTTTCTTTCAGCACACTCTTGTCAATTCCCCATTTCGTACGGAGCATAGTCATCACCCACTCGTTGTACAATTCATCAAGATTTTCATATTCTTCTTCGTAGGCATAGCCTTGCTCATTAACCAGAGCTTCATATTTCTTCCAATTTGAAGGGTTATAGCGACGTATTTTGCCGTCAAAGCTATGAGCGGAAGCTCCCAGTCCCAAATAAGGTGTAAAATCCCAATATGAGGCGTTATGACGCGAATATTTATCAGTCTTGGCAAAGTTTGAAATTTCATAGTGATCATAACCTGCCTTTTTCAATTCAGAGACCAAATGATTATACATAGCCACACTCACGTCATCATCACATTCCGAAATCAGCCCTTTGTCCCGCATCACAGTCAAACGCGTTCCCTCCTCATACATCAGACTATAAGCCGAGATATGAGCAGGATTCAGTTCAATAGCCTTACCAACTGAATATTTCCATGAATCCAAAGTCTGCTGAGGGATACCGAATATCAAATCCAAGCTCATGTTTTCAAAGCCGGCATCCTTTAGAATCTTGAAAGAATCAATTGCCTTTTGCGCATTATGTCGTCGGTTTATCAACTTCAATTCTTCATCGACAAAAGACTGCACTCCCATACTGACGCGATTCACCCCAATCATTCGCAAACCTTGTGCATATTCCATTGTCACGTCATCGGGATTCACCTCAACGGTAAATTCCTCCACATTTTGAAAGCAATTCAGTTCATATTTTAAACGCTGAATCTGCTCCAATGGAAGTAAAGAAGGAGTACCTCCTCCTATATATATAGTCTTGATAAATTCATCTTCAAGTTCAGCCTTTCGCTGATGATATTCCTTTACCAAACAATCTATGTATGCAGAAAAATCAATATGGTTTCCACCGACTGAATAAAAGTCACAATAAATGCATTTTTTTCTGCAAAAAGGGATATGAATATAAATGCCTGCCATACTTTACAAAAGTAATACATTTATGTTTAAAAAGATGAAATATGTTATCAAACATAAGGCATTTTCTTTGATTTATCCAAATAAGTTTATAATTTGCACAACGTAAAAAGAAACTTAATTACTAACACATAATCTCTAATACAACATGAAAGTTTACGAGACAAATGAAATTAAAAACATTGCTTTAATTGGAAGCAAGGGATCTGGGAAAACCACACTCGCTGAAGCTATGCTATACGAGTGTGGAGTTATAAAACGTAGAGGTACTATTGAAAACGGGAATACCGTTTGTGATTACTTCCCTGTTGAAAAAGAATATGGCTATACAGTTTTCTCAACTATCTTCTATGCCGAATTCCTCAACAAAAAATTAAACGTAATTGACTGCCCGGGTGGCGATGATTTTGTTGGTAATGCTATCACTGCATTAAATGTAACCGACACAGGTGTTCTTTTAGTCGATGCTCAATATGGTGTTGAAGTTGGAACACAAAATATTTTCCGCACAACAGAACAAATCAATAAACCTATCATTTTCGCTCTTAACCAACTCGATAACGAAAATGTAGATTTCGACAACGTTATCCAACAAATGCGTGACGTTTTCGGAAACAAAATTGTATTGGTACAATATCCAATCAACCCAGGTCCTGGCTTTAATGCCATGATCGACGTGCTTTTGATGAAAATGTATTCTTGGGGTCCTGATGGTGGTGTTCCTACTATCTCTGAAATCCCTGCTGACCAAATGGAAAAAGCACAAGAACTTCACAAAGCATTGGTAGAAGCTGCCGCTGAAAACGATGAAAATTTAATGGAAAAATTCTTCGATCAAGGTATCTTGACAGAAGACGAAATGCGCGAAGGTATTCGTAAAGGACTTATCGATAGAAGCATTCTTCCTGTATTCTGCGTAAGCGCATTGAAAGATATGGGTGTCAGAAGAATGATGGAATTCTTAGGTAACGTTGTTCCTTTCGTTAGCGATATGCCTAAACCAGTAAACACAGAATTGGAAGAAGTTGCTCCTGATTCAAATGGTGAAACAAGCTTGTTCGTATTCAAAACTTCTGTTGAACCTCACATCGGTGAAGTATCTTACTTCAAAGTAATGTCCGGCACATTGAAGAGTGGCGAAGATATGACAAACATGCGTACAGGCAATAAAGAACGTATCGCTCAAATTTATTGCGTATGTGGTCAAATCCGTACACAAGTAGAAGAATTGAAGGCTGGCGATATCGGTGCTACTGTTAAGATGAAAGATGTAAGTACCGGTGATACTTTGAACGCAAAAGGATGTGAAAATAAATTTGATTTTATCAAATATCCTGCTCCTAAATTCCAACGTGCTATTAAACCGGTTAACGAACAAGACGCTGAAAAATTAAACGAAATTCTTAACCGTATGCACCAAGAAGACCCGACATGGTTGGTTGAACAATCCAAAGAATTGAAGCAAACTATAGTTTTAGGTCAAGGTGAATTCCACTTGCGCACATTGAAATGGAGAATCGAAAACAACGAAAAAATCCAAGTTAACTATATAGAACCACGTATTCCTTATCGTGAAACAATCACTAAGGCTTCAAGAGCAGACTACCGTCACAAGAAACAATCTGGTGGTGCAGGTCAATTCGGAGAAGTACACTTGATTATTGAACCGTACACAGAAGGTATGCCAGAACCGGATACATACAAATTCAACGGTCAAGAATTCAAGATGAACATTCGCGACAAACAAGAAATCAAATTGGAATGGGGCGGTAAATTAGTAGTTTACAACTGTATCGTCGGTGGTGCTATTGATGCACGTTTCATCCCTGCTATTGTCAAAGGTTTGATGGACCGCATGGAACAAGGTCCTTTGACAGGTTCTTATGCACGCGACGTAAGAGTTTGTATCTACGATGGTAAGATGCATCCGGTTGATTCAAATGAAATTTCATTTAGATTGGCAGGTCGTAACGCATTCAGTGAAGCATTCCGCAACGCAAATCCTAAGATTTTGGAACCAGTTTACGACGTAGTTGTTCTTGTTCCTTCTGACAAGATGGGTGACGTAATGAGTGACTTACAAGGTCGCCGTGCCATCATCATGGGAATGGAAAGTGAAAAGGGATTCGAAAAGATTACAGCTCGCGTTCCTTTGAAAGAAATGGCTTCTTACTCAACTGCATTGAGTTCAATCACAGGTGGTCGTTCTTCATTTACTCTGAAATTTGCTTCTTACGAACTTGTTCCTTCAGATATTCAAGAAAAATTGCTTAAAGCATACGCTGAAGAATTCAAAGAAGAATAATAAAATCAATCACTCAATAAAAGGAAGGGTGCACATATTAAAATGTGCACCCTTTCTCATTTATATCAAAGGATTAAATAAATACCTCATCAAATATTCAATGCGACTAGCAACCCAACAAACGACGAAGATTGTCTATTTGATAAATCCATAGTTCCTTGGATTCATCCAATTCATCAGGTTCTGCAAAATCAGTAACAGTAAGAAGGACATTGTCTGTCATTTCCGACACAGATATTTTCAATTCAAAATATGTACGTTCTGTATCATCCACCCAATGGTATCTGATATATTTTTGAGTTCTTTGAGCAATTATATGGGCTTCTTGTGTTACTCCGTTCCAAATAAAATTAACGGATTTTCCTGACATTGTCACATTATCTGCAAACCACTCCTTCAATCCGTTGGCAGTGGTCAAGTAAGACCAAAGCAAGGTAATCGGTGTACTTTTCAAATCAAATTCAAGAATAAATTTTTCTTTAGTCATAATATTAAACAAAAGTTATTTTCAGTGCGCTAAATAAATACAAAGTTCATAAATGGCAAAATCTTTATAGATTTTTTGTAGAATTAAACATACAATTTCTTAAAAACAAATTTTAATCCAACGTCCTTTCTGTGAAAAATCAATGATAAACCAATAATTCTAAATTAAAATATTCAAAAGCACAACAAAAATTATTACTTTTGTAGGAATCAGAAAACAAACGTTTAATCAAAAATTTAGATCAATATTTATTATGAATAAGATGCTCAAGGAATTCAAGGAATTCGCAATGAGAGGAAACGTTGTGGATATGGCTGTCGGTATCATTATTGGTGGTGCTTTCGGTAAAATTGTATCTTCGATTGTGGGTGATGTAATCATGCCGTCTGTCGGCATATTGATTGGAGATGTGGACTTCTCTGATTTGAAAGTAGTTTTGAAAGAGGCAGTTATGCAAGGTTCAGAAGTCATCAAACCTGCAGTAACTCTAAACTACGGTTCATTCATCCAAGTTGTATTGGACTTTATCATCATTGCATTCTCAATTTTCTTGTTAATTAAAGGTATCAATATCTTGAAACGCAACAAAAAAGCAGAAGAAAAGCCAGCAACTCCTGCTGCACCTCCTGCAGACATTCAACTACTAACTGAAATCAGAGACCTATTGAAAGACCAACAAAACAAGAACAAATAACTCAATAAATAAAACCAATATCACACGCGTTGTGATAGTTAATATTTCAAGAACATGGCATTATTTGACATTCTGACCAAGACGGCCCAAGAAAACAAACAAAGAATTGTTCTTGCAGAAGGTACAGAAGCAAGAACACTCCAAGCAGCAGACATGCTAATCAGAGATAACATCTGCGAAGTTATTTTGATTGGCAATCCTGATGAAATTAAGGCTGAAGCTCTAAAATTAGGATTATCTAATATTGAAAAAGCTACCCTTGTCAATCCAAAGGACGAAGCATTTACTGAAAAATACGCCCAACTATTCTTTGAATTGCGTAAATCAAAAGGTATCACTATCGAAGATGCACGCAAAAAAGTTCAAGATCCTCTATACTTAGGTTGCTTGCTTATCAAGAACGGTGACGCAGACGGACAAGTTGCAGGTGCATTAAGTCCAACAGGTAACGTATTGAGAGCTGCTTTCCAAGTCATCAAACCGAAAAAAGGCATTTCAGTAGTTTCCGGTGCATTCTTGATGCTATTGCCACAAGGTTGCCCTTACGGTGAAAATGAGATTCTTGTATTAGGTGACTGTGCAGTGGTTCCTAACCCAACAGCTCCAGAATTGGCTCAAATCGCTATTTCTACAGCTGAAACAGCTAAAAATATAGCAGGTTTTGATCCAAGAGTTGCTATTCTTAGCTTCTCAACAAAAGGAAGTGCTAAACACGAAATGGTTGACAAAGTAATTGAAGCAACTCAAATTGCCCATGAAATGAATCCGGAATTGGCACTTGACGGTGAACTTCAAGCTGATGCAGCTATCGTAGAATCTGTAGGTAAAACAAAAGCACCAAACAGTCCTATCGCCGGTAAAGCAAACGTTTTGGTATTCCCTTCTCTTGAAGTAGGAAACATCTCTTACAAACTTATCCAACGTATCAGTGGAGCACAAGCAGTAGGTCCTATCCTACAAGGTTTGGCAAAACCAGTCAACGACTTGTCTCGTGGATGTAGTCCAGAGGATATTTACAAAACAGTAATCATAACTTGTAACCAAAGTATAAATTCTAAATAATGAAAATTCTTGTTTTAAACTGCGGTAGTTCATCGGTAAAATATAAACTTATCAATCTTGACGGAAACAAACAAAATATAATGGCAGAAGGTGGCGTTGAAAAAGTTGGCCTACCTGACTCATTTTTGAAATTCAAATTCAATGGTGAAAAAGTGGTTATCAACACATCAATGCCAAATCACAATGTAGCAATCAGAATCATTTTGGATACTTTGACAAGTGAAAAATTCGGTTGTATTAAAGAATTCGATGAAATTGATGCTGTAGGCCACAGAGTGGTACACGGTGGTGAAAAATTCAGCGAAAGCGTTCTTATCACAGATGAAGTCATTAACAAAGTTAAAGAATGCTACGACTTGGCACCACTTCACAATCCTGTAAACATTGCAGGTATTGAAGCTATCAGCGACATCCTTCCTGATGTTCCACAAGTAGGTGTATTCGATACTGCATTTCACCAAACAATGCCTGACTACGCATATATGTATGCCCTACCATACGAAACTTATGAAAAATATGGCGTTCGTAGATACGGCTTCCACGGAACCAGCCACCGCTATGTCTCTCGCAGAGCTTGTGACTTCCTGGGTTTGGAATACGAAAAACAACGCATCATCACTTGCCACATCGGTAACGGAGGTTCAATCACAGCTATAAAGGACGGCAAATCTGTAGATACTTCTATGGGCTTGACTCCTGTTGAAGGATTGATGATGGGTACTCGTTGCGGTGATGTTGACCCTGCAGCATTGCTTTACATCCAACAAAAAGAGAATCTGGACAATGAAGGCATGCAAGCACTTATCAACAAACGCAGTGGTGTAGCCGGAGTATCTGGAGTTTCTTCAGATATGCGCGACATTGAAAATGCCATCAAAGAAGGCAACAAGCGTGCTATCTTGGCATTACGAATGTATGAATATCGCATTACTAAATACATTGGAGCTTATATGGCTGCATTGGGTGGAGCTAACATTATCGTATTTACAGGTGGCGTTGGTGAGAACCAAGTTTCAACTCGTAAAAATATTTGCGAGCAACTAAGTTTCTTGGGAATCAAGATTGATGACGAAAAGAACCAAACAAGAGGTGAAGAAATTGAAATCTCTACTCCTGATTCTTCAGTTAGAGTTGTCGTTATCCCAACAGATGAAGAATATATGATTGCCTGCGATACAGCGGCCATTATCAACAATATGAAATAATCAAATTTCCACTCATAATCAAGACACCGAAAGACTCATCTTTCGGTGTCTTTTTTGTGTTATACCCTCTGCAAAAACACGTAGCGCGGACAATTATAGTAGTCCTAAATTTCACAGTAACGAAGTAAATAATTAAATTTGCAATATAAATAAATATTCATCATAATGATTACGAACTTTATTACGTGGACATTCAATCCTGATTTTATATCCCACCCTATCACTATCCGTTGGTACGGTTTGATGTTTGCCATCGGTTTTATTCTTGGCGCTATGCTCATCTCAAAAATGTACAAGCACGAAGGTGCTAAAAGTAGTTGGGCAGATGCAATCTTTATCTATACAGTAATTTGCACAATCATCGGCGCACGATTAGGACATGTATTCTTTTATGGATGGGAATACTACTCTGAACACCCAATTGACATTTTCAAAATATGGGAAGGCGGTTTGGCAAGCCATGGAGGCGCCATCGGTATTCTTATCGGCTTATTCCTTTATTCTGCCAAAGTCACTCACAAAAATGTACTTTGGGCATTAGACCGACTTGTAGTCCCAGTTGCCTTTGTTGGCGCTTTGATTCGTCTGGGTAACTTATTCAATCACGAAATTTACGGACATGCCACAGACTTGCCTTGGGGATTCCGTTTCATCGAGAATTTGGAACAATGGATGCACGGTGCTGAACCTATTTTCAGCGCACCCTCCCACCCAACTCAAATCTATGAAGCATTGTGCTACTTGGCATTGTTTGGTCTATTAATGTTCTTGTATTGGAAACGTAATGCGGGCGAAAGACAAGGCTTGTTGTCAGGCATCTTCTTCATTGTATTGTTTACTGCTCGATTCTTGATTGAGTTCATCAAAAATCCACAAGAAGCATTTGAACAAGACATGCTACTAAATATGGGACAAATTTTGAGTTTGCCATTTATCATTGCCGGAATAATTCTTGTTATTAGAGCGATGAAGAATCCTCGGATTCCCACAGAATATCCAAACAAGTTTGCTCCTGAAACCAAGAAATAGATACTTCAAATACAAACTTGAGAAACGTAATCGTCTGACGTGAGTTAGTGATTACGTTTTTCTTTTCTATAAGGCTTAAATATGTTCATTTTCCTCACAATCCATAGAAAATAAAATTTCCCAGATTGGGAAAAAATCGGTAACTTTGCACGTTACAAATTAGAC
>JAHHQT010000083.1 GCA_020026215.1 Muribaculaceae bacterium | reverse complement strand
ACATAATAAACAAATATTAGTTTTATGACAAACATTGACAATTACGATTTCAAAGGTAAGAAAGCCTTTGTACGTGTAGACTTTAACGTTCCATTGGACGAAAATTTCAACATTACAGATGACACTCGTATGGTAAAAGCAATGCCAACAGTGAAGAAAATCTTGGCTGCAGGCGGTAGCGTAATCATCGGCTCTCACCTTGGACGTCCTAAAAAAGGACCGGAAGACAAATTCTCTCTAAAACACATCGTTGAACACTTGAAAGAATTGCTACCGAGCGTAACTGTTAAATTCGCTTCTGACAGCCGTGGTGAAGTTGCTGTTAACGCAGCTAAAGAATTGAAAGACGGCGAAGTTCTTCTTCTTGAGAACCTACGTTTCTATGCTGCTGAAGAAGGCAAACCAAGAGGTTTGGCTGAAGATGCTAGCGACGAAGAAAAAGCAGCAGCTAAAAAAGCTGTTAAAGAAGACCAAAAGAAATTTGCTGAAGAATTGGCAAGCTATGCTGATGCATACGTAAACGATGCTTTCGGTACTGCTCACCGTGCACACGCTTCTACAGCTGTTATGGCTCAATTCTTTGCAAGCGATTGCAAAATGTATGGTTATTTGATGCAAAACGAAGTTAACGCTGTTGAACGCGTTCTTAACCATATTGAACATCCTTTCACTGCAATCATGGGTGGTAGTAAGGTTTCTTCAAAAATCGACATCATCATGAACTTGTTGACTAAAGTTGACAACTTGATTATTGCAGGTGGTATGACTTATACTTTCGTTAAGGCTCAAGGTGGTAAAATCGGTTGCTCAATCTGCGAAGATGACAAACTTGACCTAGCTCTTAACATCATAGAAACAGCTAAGAAAAACAACGTAAACTTGGTTCTTGCTGTTGACGCTAAAGTTGGTGATGACTTCAAAAACGACTGCAACACTCAATTTGTTAATGTTAACGAAATTCCTGATGGTTGGGAAGGTCTTGATATCGGTCCTAAATCAGAAGAAAAATTCGCTGAAGTTATCAAAAAATCTAAAACTATTCTTTGGAATGGTCCTACAGGCGTATTCGAATTCGAAAACTTTACACATGGTAGCCGCACTGTAGGTGAAGCTATCGCTGAAGCTACTAAAAACGGTGCATTCTCACTTGTAGGTGGTGGTGACTCTGTTGCTTGTGTAAACAAATTCGGTTTGGCTGACAAAGTATCTTACGTTTCAACAGGTGGTGGTGCCCTTTTGGAAGCCATCGAAGGTAAGGTTCTTCCAGGAATCGCTGCTGTTCAAGCTTAATTTTAACAAAATACGATAAAAAACGTGCTACTTTTGCGAGTAGCACGTTTTTTTATTGCAAAATTTAGTATTTTAAGCAAAATATATTTTGTATATTTGTGTGTTTATATAACGTATTCTTATAAAACAATAAATACTAAAAACATAACCTAAAACTCTAAACTCACATTTTTAATTATGGCAGAAAACAGAGAAAAATTGTTCGACCAATTTTCACCGGTTTCTACAGAAACTTGGAAAGCGAAAGTTATTGCCGACCTAAAAGGTGCTGATTTCGACAAGAAGTTAGTATGGCGAACAAAAGAAGGCTTCAATGTACAGCCAATGTATCGAGCTGAAGACATTGAAAATTTGAAAACTACAGATTCTCTACCGGGTGAATTCCCTTACATCCGTGGAACTCGTCAAGACAACGAATGGTTCATTCGTCAAACTATCAAAGTTACAACTGCTGCCGAAGCTAACGCTAAAGCAAAAGACCTTTTGACAAAAGGTGTAACATCTTTGGCTTTCAAAGTCAAAAGCGACTTTGCTCCAAAAGAAATCTCTGTTCTATTGAACGACATTGACCTTGATAAAGTTGAAATCAACTTGGAATCATGCCAAAATGCTATTTTGCCTATAGCAAAAGCTTTGGTCGCTTACATTGTTGAAAACAAAAAAGAAGATACATTCAAAGGTTCTGTTAAATTCAATCCATTCAAGCGTTTATTGAAACATGGAATAGATTTCCAAGGTGACATCGTAGCTATTGCTAAAGAATTGATTGAAGTTGCAGCTCCTGTTAAAAACCTAAAAGTATTGTCAGTCTGCTCAAACATGCTTTGCAACGCCGGCGCTTACATTTCTCAAGAATTGGGATATGCTTTGGCTTGGGGTAACGAATGGTTGGCTATGATGACAAATGCAGGACTAAGCATCGATGAAGTTGCTCCAAGAATCAAATTCGACATGGGCATTTCAACAAACTACTTCATGGAACTTTCTAAATTCCGTGCAGCTCGTATGCTTTGGGCTCAAATCGTTAAACAATATGGTCCTAAATGTGACTGCGCTTGCAAAATCAACATCCACGCAATTACATCTAAATTCAACCAAACAGTATTTGACGCTCACGTTAACTTGCTAAGAACCCAAACAGAAACTATGTCAGCAGCTTTGGCTGGTGTTGACTCTATCACAGTTACTCCGTTTGACGCTCAATACAAAGAACCAGATGAATTCTCAGAACATCTTGCACGTAACCAACAACTTCTTCTTAAAGAAGAAAGCCATTTGGATAAGATTACAGACCCTGCTGGTGGTTCATACTATGTTGAAACACTTACAGTGTCTATCGCAGATGTAGCTTGGAAACAATTCTTGGATATCGAAGACAAAGGCGGTTTCTACGCAATGATTAAAACTGGCGCTATCCAAACTGAAGTTCAAGAAACTTCTGTTAAACGTCACGCTGACATCGCTCGCAGAAAAGAATCTTTGTTGGGTACTAACCAATTCCCTAACTTCAATGAAGTTGCAGGTGACAAGATTGAGCTTACTGACGGTTGCAAATGCTGCTGCGGTTCTCACAAAGCTGAAAACGGCGACGCCGTTGCAACAATCCCAACATCTCGTGCAGCAAGTGACTTCGAAGCTCTTCGTTTGGCTACTGAACACTCAAGCCACCGTCCAAAAGTATTCATGTTGACTATTGGTAACTTGGCAATGAGATTGGCTCGTTCTCAATTCTCTTCTAACTTCTTCGCATGCGCAGGCTATCAAATCATTGATAACCTTGGATTCGAAACAGTTCAAGAAGGTATTGATGCAGCATTTGAAAAAGACGCAGATATTATCGTTCTTTGTTCAAGTGATGATGAATATGCAACTTATGCTCCTGAAGCATTTAAACTAATCAACGGTCGCAAAGAATTTGTTGTAGCAGGTGCTCCTGCTTGCACTGAAGAATTACAAGCTGCCGGCATCAATAATTTTGTTCACGTTCGCAGTAATGTTCTTGAAACATTGCAAGCATTTAACGCTAAACTTTTAAAATAAGAGAGAACAATGAGACCAAATTTCAAAAATATAGATATCAAATCGGAAGCATTCAACGTAGAACACGCTCCGATTAAAGAAGGTGAAAAATGGCTTACACCGGAACTTATCCCGGTTAAACCAATTTATACTAAAGCAGACCTTGAAGGTCTTGAACACTTAAATTTCGTAGCCGGTTTACCTCCATTCCTAAGAGGCCCGTATAGCGGTATGTACGCAATCCGTCCTTGGACTATTCGTCAATACGCAGGTTTCTCTACAGCTGCTGAATCAAACGCATTTTATCGTAGAAACTTGGCATCAGGACAAAAAGGTTTGTCAGTTGCATTCGACTTGGCTACACACCGTGGATACGATGCTGACCACGAACGCGTTGTCGGTGACGTTGGTAAAGCCGGTGTATCTATCTGCTCTATCGAAGATATGAAAGTTTTGTTCGATGGTATTCCATTGAATAAAATGTCAGTATCTATGACAATGAACGGTGCCGTACTTCCTATCTTGGCATTCTACATCAATGCAGGTTTGGAACAAGGTGCTAAATTGGAAGAAATGGCTGGTACTATTCAAAATGATATTTTGAAAGAGTTCATGGTGCGTAACACATATATCTACCCACCGGAATTCTCAATGCGTATCATCGCTGATATCTTTGAATATACTTCTCAAAACATGCCTAAGTTCAACTCTATCTCTATCTCAGGATACCATATGCAAGAAGCAGGTGCTACAGCCGACATCGAATTGGCTTACACTTTGGCTGACGGTTTGGAATATCTTCGTGCCGGTGTGAACGCAGGTATGGATATCGATAAATTTGCTCCACGTTTGTCTTTCTTCTGGGCAATCGGTATGAACTTCTTCATGGAAATTGCAAAAATGCGTGCAGCTCGTATGCTTTGGGCAAAAATCGTGAAACAATTCAACCCTCAAAACCCGAAATCTTTGGCACTTCGTACACACTGTCAAACTTCAGGTTGGTCACTTACTGAACAAGACCCATTCAACAACGTTGGTCGTACTTGTATCGAAGCTATGGGTGCAGCTTTGGGTCACACTCAATCATTGCACACCAACGCATTGGACGAAGCTATCGCACTTCCGACAGACTTCTCTGCACGTATCGCTCGTAACACTCAGATTTATATCCAAGAAGAGACTTACATTACAAAAGAAATCGACCCATGGGCTGGCTCTTACTATGTAGAATCTTTGACTAACGAATTGGCTCACAAAGCTTGGGAACACATCCAAGAAATCGAAAAATTGGGTGGTATGGCTAAGGCTATCGAAACTGGTATTCCTAAATTGCGTATTGAAGAAGCATCAGCTCGTACACAAGCCCGTATCGACTCTAACCATCAAACAATCGTTGGTGTCAACAAATATCGTTTGCCTAAAGAAGCTCCTATCGATATTCTTGAAATTGATAATACTGAAGTACGTAAAGAACAAATCGAACGTTTGAACGATTTGAAAGCTCACCGTAACGAAGAAGAAGTCAAGAAAGCATTGGAAGCTATTACAGAATGTGTTCGCACTAAGAAGGGCAACTTGCTTGACCTTGCTGTTAAAGCTGCCAGCGTAAGAGCAACATTGGGTGAAATTTCAGACGCTTGCGAAGCTGTCGTAGGTCGTTATAAAGCTGTAATTAGAACTATTTCAGGCGTGTATTCATCAGAAACAAAACAAGATCCGGACTTCATTAAAGCACAAGCAATGTGCGAAGAGTTCGCTAAGAGAGAAGGTCGTCAACCTCGTATCATGATTGCTAAAATGGGTCAAGACGGTCACGACCGTGGTGCAAAAGTTGTAGCAACAGGTTACGCAGACTGTGGTTTTGACGTGGATATGGGACCTTTGTTCCAAACTCCGGCAGAAGCCGCTCGTCAAGCTGTTGAAAACGACGTTCACGTATTGGGCGTTTCTTCATTGGCTGCAGGTCACAAGACATTGATACCTCAAGTAATCGCTGAATTGAAGAAACTTGGCCGTGAAGATATCGTTGTTATCGCTGGTGGTGTAATCCCAGCACAAGACTACGATTTCTTGTACAAAGCCGGTGTAGCAGCAATCTTTGGCCCAGGCTCAAGAATTCCTGCATCAGCTATTAAGATCATTGAGGTATTGAATGCTGCTGAATAATTCAGCCATTTAGTATTACTCATACAAAAGGGTACTATTTGAAATAGTACCCTTTATTTTTTCCTTAATACATCATTCCAAAATGAAAATCATTATTGCCACAGACAAGTTCAAAGGATGCCTGACTTCTCAGGAAGTGGGAGCGTCCATTGCTGCTGGAATACACGCAGTATCATCTGACTGCGAAACCTTAGTCATCCCTATTGCCGATGGTGGAGACGGAACAATGCGAGCATTAACGGAATTCAACAAAGGAAGAATTGAAAAAGTACAAGTCTGCAATCCTACAAACGAACCTATAACAGCCGAATACGGAATTATCCACCAAGACACAGCCGTGATTGATGTGGCTTCAGCATCCGGGCTGCATTTAATTGACAAAACAAAAGCCAATCCCCTATATGCCACTTCCAAAGGAACAGGCGAATTAATATTAGATATTCTTAAAAACGGATATAAAAGAATTATTATGGGTGTTGGTGGAAGTGCAACCAACGATGCAGGAATTGGAATCCTTTCTGTATTAGGATTTAAGTTTCTGGACAAAAACGACCATGAAATCACCCCGTCAGCCGAACACCTAATAGATATAGCATCTATTGATAGCTCCCATGTTACTACCCTGCTCAACGGAGTACACTTTACGATTCTGTGCGACGTAGATGCCTCATTCTTCGGTGAAAATGGAGCTACTCAAATCTTCTCCCCACAAAAAGGAGCTACAGAAGAAATAAAAGTTCAATTAGAATCAGGAATGCAAAATTTCGCACAAGTAATTCTGCGCCAAACAGGAAAAAATGTACAGAAAATGAAATATGCAGGTGCAGCCGGTGGTATAGCAGGAAGTCTCTGCGCATTACTTCAAGCCGAATTGACCAACGGAATCACCCAATATTTGGAACAAATCAAATTCGATGATATCATAAAAGATGCTGACCTTATCATTACAGGAGAAGGTAAAATGGACAAACAAACTCTTTTGGGCAAAGCGCCATACGGCGTATGTTTGGCAAGCAAAAAATATGGTAAAGAAACAATTGCGATTGTAGGCACATTGGAAGACGAGCAGGAACTCAAACATTCTGAGTTTGCAGAAATCCTGTCTATTAAAGCTGAAAATATTCCCCTATCTGAATCCATGCAACCCGAAAATGCCAAGAGAAATATATTTGAGACTACAAAAAAATGGATAGCGTCAAGATACCAATAAACTATGGCAAAATACCATGCCTCCATAAACAAAAGAGGACCAAAAATTGTATTTCTCATAATTAATCACTAATTTTATAATCTATTAAAACAATCAGATAACTATGGAAAGAAAAATAGCTCCTTCGGAACTAATTATCAACGGAGACGGATCTGTTTTCCATCTTCATGTAAAACCGGAGATGCTGACTGACAATGTCATTTTAGTCGGCGACCCTAGTCGTGTTGATTTAGTTGCATCATTTTTTGACAAAAAAACAGGCGAAGTAAGTAGCCGTGAATTTCATACAATCAGCGGAGAATATAAAGGCAAACCTATCATGTGTGTTTCTCATGGTATCGGAGCTGACAACATTGACATCGTAGTCAATGAACTGGATGCTTTAGCAAACATTGACTTTAATACCCGCACTGTGAAGAAAGAATTCCGCCAATTGACAATGGTAAGAATCGGGACATCAGGAAGTATCCAAGAGGGCATTCCAGTAGGTTCAATGGTTATTGCTCAAAAGGCATTGGGTATTGACGGTGCATTTCATTTCTACAAAGACTCTGAAAAATACAGAGACATCGAATTGGAAGACGAATTCATCCGCCAATGCAACTGGAACAAAGTTTGGAATCACCCTTATGTCGTCGATGCTGATGAAGAATTGGTCAACCGCTTGAAAACAGACGAAATGTTCTTGGGTATCACCATCACAGCCAACGGTTTCTATGGTCCACAAGGTCGTGAACTCCGTTTGCGCATTGCTGATCCGGAATATAAGGAAGTTCTGCACAAATTCAACTACAAAGGTCATAGATTGACCAACTTCGAAATGGAAAGTGCCATGTTACAAGGTTTGGCAAAATTGATGGGACACAAGGCAGTTACTATCTGCTCCATCATTGCAGGACGTATTTCAAACACAGCCAATACCAACTACAAGGACTCTATCGAAGAACTCATTGAAACAGTTTTAAATCGAATATAATTAAACCTTAAAATAAAAATTATGGCTAACAAACGTGAACTAAAAAAATCAATACGCAACATGGCTGAAAGCCTTGCAGGTGAAACAGTATTTATCGCTAACTATTATGATAATATTGATTTGGAAAAAGCAGATGATGTTATCGGCGAAATCCTTGACTTGTTAACAGAAAAGACAAGAAACATTTCTGTTTCTTTCGACAAAACTTGCAACGAATCATTCGAAGGCAACAAGAAAGAATATCGCAAAGCTCGCAGAGTTTACTATCGTCAATGCTACAACGAACTTGAAAAAGAATTCGACGAAGGCGTTAAAGAAATCTTGAAAAAGATGAATGCTCTTCTTTCAAAAGAACAAAAAGAAGAAAACAAGAAAATGGCTCAAGCATAAGAAATTTTTCGGAAACTTCAAATAATCAGTAGGACAGGCAATTATATTGTTTGTCCTATTTTTTATTATAATTTTATTAAAAAATATTGCAAAAAGATTTGCCAGAACAAAAATATTCTCTACCTTTGCACTCGTTATCACCAAACAAGATAACACCAATAACAATGCCTCTTTAGCTCAGTTGGCCAGAGCACGTGATTTGTAATCTCGGGGTCGTTG
>JAHHQT010000082.1 GCA_020026215.1 Muribaculaceae bacterium | reverse complement strand
CACTGATTAATAGTGCTATACGGCTATCCATACATCTTACAAAGATAGACAAAATTTTGTATAAAATAAAAAACGGAACGCATTTGTTTTGTGTTCCGTTTAAATTCTTTTTGACCTGTTTTAATTTGCAATGAAACCGCCTAATTGTACAGGCATTTCTTTTTCAAATTTGTAGGCTCTTGCAAATTGTTGTAAAAATTCAATGGTCGATTTTTTAGGTTTTGCGACGACTTCTTCTTTGTCGTCTTTTTGGTTTAAAACGTGTGTAGAGATTTTCTTCATAGGCAGTTACCTTTTTGTTAATTGTTTGTTATAGAAACGTATGGATAGCCTGTTTATTGTAAAAGCGTTTGCCTTTTTCGGCCGCTTTTTGAAATTTTAATATTTATTAAAACTTGTCCTTCTATTGAAGAAGGTGAAATCAGAAATAAGCCATTTGTAGAATGGGTTTGTGAAAAGGCAGGAGTTTTAAACGAATTTGAACTATTTTCATAATTATAATCAATTAATTTCATCACTACTAGTTCCAGTTTCTTTATATTTTGTCTTGAAATTGTTAAAATTCCAACTCACGGATAAAATAGTATAACCAGCCTTATATTGATTAAAAGTGAGTCGTTTTATTTTGTGGATGTTTAAAACAATAAACGACTTCGGTATTATTACAGAAGTCGTTTATTGACTATTATATAGCAATTATTTCTTTCCGATAATTGAACTTCTATATTGTGAGGGAAATATGCTTGTCTTCTGCTATACGACGAAGGTTTAGAATGGCATATCTCATTCTACCCAAAGCTGTATTGATGCTAACTCCGGTGGCTTCTGCGATTTCTTTGAAGCTCATATTCAAATAATAACGCATTTCCAATACTTCTCGTTGTGATTGAGGGAGAGATTTCACCAACTTGTTAACATCGTTCATTATTTGATCTTTAACAAGACAATCTTCAATAGTACCTTCGCTCAATTCCTTGCGGTTGAGTATGTCAAGATCCTCATTGTCGCATGACAATTGATTGTACATTTTTTCCTGACGGAAATAGTCTATGATTAAGTTGTGAGCAATGCGAGTAATCCAAGCCGGGAATTTGCCATTCTCAGTATATCTGCCTTGGTTTATAGTGATAATAGCTTTAACGAATGTCTCTTGGAAAAGATCATCCGCAAGGTCTTGGTTCTTTACAATGTTTAAGATATAGGCAAAAACGCGATTCTTGTGGCGGTTTAATAAAACATCGAATGCGTTGTTTTCTCCTTCTGCATATAATCTGACTAAAATCTCGTCAGATAAAGCATTTAAATCTTCCATTAATTATTCAATTTTTTGATTATTGAGTAATATAGATTCTATAGGCAGATGAATTTTAGGTTATTAAATTTTGTTTACTAAGACACAAAGCTAAACTATTTTTGTGTAATAATAAAATTTTTTCAGCCTTTTTTCGTTGGCTTGCATAATTTCATAGTTGGATATAATAAAAATGCAACAAAAACTATTATTGTTTTTGTTGCATTTTTATTATTACGATCTCTCGGACTAGATGCCTAATTCCTTAGCGATAGTAGCAATTTTGGCATCGGCTTTAGTTTCAAGAGCGTGATATTCCTCTTTGTTCTTCATTGTGTCACGAACTTCAATGTAGAATTTGATTTTAGGTTCAGTTCCGGATGGACGTACAGAAACCTTGGTCTCATCTTCAGTGAAATATTGTAATACGTTTGAAGTCGCAGGCATGTCAAGTTTTGTAACTTCACCTGTAACTGTATTTGTTTGAGTAAGGTTTTGATAATCTTTGACAATGATAACTTTTGAACCAGCGATAGCCTTAGGTGGTTCTTCGCGGAATTGTTTCATTAATGCAAGAATTTCTTCTGCACCGGATTTACCTTTTCTTACAAGAGCTATACCTTTTTCTCGTGAATAACCATACTTCATATAAATATCTTGAAGCATGGAAATCATGTTCATGCCTTTATCTTTTGCCTATGCTGCAATTTCAGCCATAAGAGAGATAGCTGAAACGGCATCTTTATCACGAACGAAGTCTTGTGCCAAGAAGCCGTAGCTTTCTTCACCTCCACCAAGATATTTGGCTTTACCTTCATTGTCTCTCATTACATTAGCAATCCATTTGAAACCAGTGAAGCAGTCATACATCTTGATGTTTTGCTTTTCAGCAATGTGACGGATTGTTTCAGTTGTAACGATTGTCTTAACAATGTATTCGTTTCCTGTAAGTTTACCAAGCTCACCGTTTCTTGTCATTAAGTAGTTCAAGAAAATCATTACAATTTGGTTACCGTTGATTAAAACATATTCTCCTTTATCGTCACGAATAACCAAACCAATACGGTCTGCATCAGGGTCAGAAGCCATAATGATTTCAGCGTCTGTTTCTTTTGCCTTTTCGATAGCCATGGCCATAGCTGAAGGCTCTTCAGGGTTTGGAGAGACTACAGTTGGGAAATCACCACTTTGAATATCTTGTTCAGGAACGTGAATAATATTTGTGAAACCGAAGTTTTTAAGTGATCTTGGAATTAAATTTTTACCTGTACCATGAATAGGAGTGTAAACAATCTTCATATCGTGGTGACGTTGGATTGCTTCCGGACTAAGTGATAGAGATTTGATTTTTTCAAGATAGATTTTATCTACATCTTCACCAATAATTTGGATTTTAGATTTATCACCTTCGAATTTAATATCTTTTACGTTAGTGATTTCATTAACGTATTTGATTGTATTTACGTCATGAGGGGCAATCATTTGAGCGCCATCATTCCAATAAGCCTTATAGCCGTTATATTCTTTAGGGTTGTGAGAAGCTGTGATGATAACACCGCTTTGGCAACCGAAATGGCGGATAGCGAATGAGATTTCAGGAGTAGGACGACAAGAATCAAACAAATAGACTTTGATACCGTTAGCAGAGAAGATGTCAGCAACGATTTCTGCAAATTTTCTACTATTGTTTCTAACATCATGACCAACGGCCACTTTGATTTCGTCTAAATCCTTAAATGCAACTTTCAAATAGTTCGACAAACCTTGTGTTGCTGCACCGACGGTATAAATGTTCATGCGGTTACTACCTGCACCCATAATACCACGTAATCCTCCTGTACCAAATTCAAGGTCTTTGTAAAATGATTCGATTAATTCTGTTTTGTCTTCATTTTCCAACATTTGCTTTACAGCAGCTCTTGTTTCTTCATCGTATTCTGCGCCAAGCCATTTTTTAGCCTTGGCAGTTACTACTTTTAATAATTCGTTATCCATATATTAGTTGATTTAAAATTTTCATTTTAACAAAAATACAAAAAAAAGAGATTCAACCAAAGTTTACAATTTAATTATTTGAATCTTTTTCTTCCTCTCGATTTTTTTGCTCTTTCAGGCGTTCTTTTCTACGTAAAGAGAAGTATAAAAGAATAATAACCAGAAGGGAAATACCAAGTACTGAAAAATAGTAAAGATATTCTCCTTCAAAGAAAAGATTTCTTCCCAAGTAGGCCATAAATCCTAAATAGACTAATAATATTGGCGGCAAGAGTTGGGATTTTTTAAACTTCTTCATCGTCGGGTATGTATTGTTTGTATTTTAAATTCTCCGGCTTGAATTTCGGACTCTTAATTTCTTTATAAATTTGTATGCATGCCCAAGCATCGATAGCTGCATATTTTTGCTGTGCAGCAGTCAAAAATTCAGCTTCCCAGTTTGATAATTGTTGGCTTTTCGAGATTCTCTCATCGAATAGAATTGCATAAATCTTTTGAAGACTGGTGTTCGAAAAATTATATTTAGGAACTATCTTCTGTAAGTCTATAAAACCTTTGGGAGAGAGTTTGTAATCATTTGATAGAATATGGAAATCATCATGTATTGATAATCCTATTTTCAAAATATTTGCTGATTCAAAAATCTCTTTGAGTGGCTCTATGTTTTTTAGTTTGCAAATTCTAAACAAAAAGCAAATGTCTTCAGTGGCTAATTGGATTAATGAAACGTGGGTGACCAATCCTTTTTTAAAACGGGGACGGGATTCTGTATCAAATCCAATTAACTTTTGATTGCGTAAAACCTCAATTGCTTTGTGCATTTCGGCTTCGGTCTCAATAATTTTTATTTGGCCGAAATAATCGACACGAGGCAATTTTGATAATTCTTCTTTTGTTATAGCTATTGTATAGTTTTTATTATTAATCATTCTTATTTTAAATTCAAGTCATCCATTAATAAGAATTCTGTTTCTTTGTGGCGCTTGTGAACAAAATTCTCAAGGTATCTTTGTGTCTCTTTGGCAATGATTTTGTCTTCATCAAAGAACGGATTGTAAATCACATATCTCAGGTCTATATTTCTACTCTTTATTGCTTCTAAGGAAAGCAAAGCATGGTTGATTGAGCCAAGTTGTCCATTCACTACCAATGCCAATGGGAGATTGTTTTCTTTGATGTAATCGATAGTTAAATAGTCTTCTTGGATAGGGACCATTAAGCCTCCAGCACCTTCCATTAAGATTATATCGTATATTTGATATAGTTTTTCTTGCGATTTCTTGATGCGGGAAAGATCAATCTCTACGTTGTCGATTCTTGCTGCTAAATGAGGAGAAGCAGGGTAGGTCATGATGATAGGAGCTGTTGTAAAATCCTTATCCTCTTCTATATAAGGTATGTTCATAACTTTCCGGTGAATATCTATATCTTCAGAATATCCGTCATCTCCGGTTTGTATCATTTTAAGAGTAATGGTATTTTTACCTTCACTATTTAATTTGTTAGCCAACCAGCCTGTTGCAAAGCTTTTGCCAACGTTGGTGCCAATTCCGCTTACAAAAATTGTATCTTTCATATTTGTTAGTTTTTAATCGCTATAATGTATATAGGATTATAGGTGAGTTGATACATTCCATCTTTGTGGGGTAACAACTCCTTTAATTGATTAATCTTTTCTTTTGAAATAGGATTTGCAGACTTCAGCCCATTGACGCCAGTACACTTGATGCTTTTAAGCAAGTCGTGTGGCGTTTTGAAGTTCTGGGTAATTGTTTCTTCATCTATATCCAAGACTTTGAAATTGGCATCTTCCAAGGCTCCTTTTAATTCCTGGGAAGTAGGGTAATTTAATGATGAAGAAAAAGCATTTCTTATTTCTTTCATATTGTTTGGACCAAAGGTCGAAAAAACAATCATTCCTTTTGGCTCAAGAAAATTGTTGATGTGCTTGAAGAACAATGGGATGTTCTCAAACCATTGAATTGTTGATGCCGAGACAATGTAATCAAATTTTCTTTCCGGTTTAAAAGATTCTGCATCACCGGAAATGAATTCAACATTCTGTACATCTTTTATATCTTTCATCTGTGGTAACTCTGCCAAATCATTAAGAAGCAGGTATTGTGGCTTTAAATTGTATTGATAGGTCTCTGTAAATAAACCTGTACCACAACCAATTTCATAAATCTTTTTATGTGTGTCAAAACCGATATTGCACCATTTCTCAAATAGTCGATTTGCTATTTTCTGCTGCCCATTTGCATATATATTATATGTTTCAATGCTCTTTTCAAAGCGTTGTTTAATCAAATCTTTGTTGATTAGATTTGATATAATAATATTTTCAATCTGTTTGGGCAGATGTGATTCGTTTAGAGTAATGGTAATCTTTGCGTTATTTTGCCAAGCACGTTTCTGATTCTCGGCAGGGAAGATGTAGTCGTTTTCACTTATATAGGCTTTGTCCCAATTGTTATAGACCTCTTGATTGTTGGCATTGTGCTCTTGCATAGCAATTAATTCTTCTTTTAAAGAAGGTAGGTCTCTTTGAGGCTGATGCTCTACAAAAGACTTGTATTGTTCGGCTGAACCGCATATCCTGCGATTAAATTTCATCAATGTACGCTCGTTTAGATTGTTAAGGGTACCTTGAAAAATATTTAAAGGAATTCCCCTATTTTCATCAATCGGATAGATTGTACCGTTAATCGCAATGGACGATGTTGGCTTAATGCCTTTTTGAGCAATCCATTGTGCAGCTGCAAATACTCCAAATGACCAAGCAAAAATATGAATGTTAGTATATCCTTCTAAATTCAAGTCAAGTTCAAAATCTGAATAGTCGTAAATTAAAGCATAGTCGTATCCGGGTTCTTCTATCTTTTTGAAAGGGTTGGAATCCATACCCCATCCTGTAAAAAATAGAATGATTGACTTGTTGTTTTGCTTATTTAGAATAATATATTTCATAAGATTGTTTTTAAATCAAGAAGCAGTTTCTCTGCTAAATTCATATCAATTTTAGCATTCAAGCTAAACCGTATTCTTTCTGTTCCTTCTGGAACTGTCGGTTTACGGATAGGTAATGCCTGATAGCCTAGTTTCTTTAATTGTTGAGAAAGAGCAACCGCTTTTGCGCTGTCTCCAACAATCAGTGGGACTATTTGTGATTGGCTGCGAATATTACCATTGTATTTTTCAAATGCAGAATTGAGATATTCGCTAACCTTTATTAGATTTACTCGTTCTGCTGTCATTGTTGTCATCTTTTCAATGACGAACTGACTCCATTTGCAAGAAATAGGAGGGATCGCCGTTGAGAAAATAAAACTGCGAGAACAGTTTATCAAAAATTTCTTTATTGTTTCGGACACAATGACAAATGCACCAAAGGAAGCAATTGCCTTGCCTAATGTGCCGACAATAATGTCAATATCGTCTATGACATTTAATTCTTCACAAAGACCTAGGCCTTTTTTGCCACGGACACCAAAACCGTGAGCTTCGTCAACGTAAAGAACAATATTTTTATATTTAGATTTGATTTCAACGAGTTGTTTTAAGTCGCATAAATCACCATCCATGCTATAAATGGATTCAACCACGACTATTACTTGCTCATATTTGTTGGCATATTTATTCAGAAGTGTGATAAGATGTTCCAAGTCATTGTGCTTGAATCTGTTAAATTCTGCTCCTGATAATTTGATGCCATCAATGATACTGGCATGAACAAATTTGTCTGCTAAAATCAAAGTCTGTTTGTTTGCCAATGCTGGAAGAATGCCAGTGTTGGCATGATATCCGCTGTTAAATAGCAAACAACTCTTATGAAACAAATCTGATAATGTATTTTCAAGATTTACAAAATCACTCTGTTTGTCAGAAAGTAAGCGAGACGCAACGGAAGACATGAAAATTTTTTGAGCATCACATTGATTGTAAAATTCAAAAAATAAGTTTCGGTCATTTGCAATTCCCAGATAGTCGTTGCTTGTCAAATCGATTAATCCATCTATCGGTTCTAATGGTATAGAACGAAGATTCCCCGTTTGTTCAACTGCGGATAAATATTGGGAAAGACGGTTTAACATATTTCTTTGATGATTTTAAGAAATTTACGAACCAAGAATTTCAAGTCATCGTCTGAAATGATAAATGGAGGCATCACATAAGCTACTTTTCCAAATGGACGAATCCAAATTCCTTCTTTTACGCAAAATTTTTGGAACTGACCGACATCAATTGATTTTTTAGTTTGAAGCACTCCAATAGCTCCTAGAACGCGAACATCGTCAATGCAATCAAATGTTTTGGCAATTGCCATTTCTTCTTTAAGAATCTTCTCAATTCTCATGACATTGGCATGCCAATCATTCTTTTGAAGAAGATTGATTGATTCGATAGCAATGGCACAAGCCAATGGATTGCCCATAAATGTTGGACCATGCATCAGAACTCCTGCTTCGCCACGAGAAATTGTGTCTGCGACGTCCTTGGTGGTTGCAACGGCACTCATGGTCAAATAACCACCGGTTAAAGACTTGCCGATGCACATAATGTCGGGTTGTACGCCTGCATGTTCTGATGCAAACAATTTGCCTGTTCTCCCGAACCCTGTGGCGATTTCATCAAAAATCAAGTATATGTCGTATTTGTCGCAGATTTCACGAAGTTTCTTCAAATAGTTGGGATGGTAGAACTTCATTCCTCCAGCTCCTTGGACAACCGGTTCAAGAATGATACCGGCCAATTCAGGAGCATGTTCTTTTACAACATTCTCCATTTCATCGAAACAAGATTCATCCCATTCGTCGTAAAAGCCACATGAAGGGGTTTGGACAAAATAACGAGGGGTAAGAGCTGGACCGAATAAACTGTGCATCCCTGTGACAGGGTCACAAACAGACATGGCATTCCATGTATCACCGTGGTATCCTGAACGGATAGTTGCAAAATTTACTTTCTTAGTTGCTCCTGTCTTGCTGATAGAGGCTTGTATGGCCATTTTCATTGCGACCTCAACAGCTACAGAGCCTGAGTCTGCATAGAAAATGT
>JAHHQT010000081.1 GCA_020026215.1 Muribaculaceae bacterium | reverse complement strand
TTAACTGATAATTTTACAAGTAAATTTGGATAATACAAAAAAAATCAGTTACTTTGCACCGTTTTTCGCAATCTCTGGCAAGAGAAGTAGCTTGTTAAATTGCGATTTTTATTAACGTTTTAATATTTAATAAAATGGATTTAATTAAAGTTGCCGAAGAGGCATTTGCTACCGGCAAGCAACATCCGGAGTTCGGACCGGGCGACACTATTACAGTGGCATATCGCATTAAAGAAGGTAACAAGGAACGTATCCAACAATACCGTGGTGTGGTTATCCGCATCTCTGGTGAAGGTGACAAAAAACGTTTCACTGTACGTAAAATGAGTGAACACATTGGTGTTGAACGTATCTTCCCAATCGAATCACCGTTTATCGACAGCATTACTGTTAACAAATATGGTAAAGTACGTCGTGCTAAACTTTATTATCTACGTAAACTTACAGGTAAAAAAGCTCGTATCAAAGAACGTCGCGTAGTTACTAAATAATTGTTTGGCAATTATCCGAAAAAAATAGAAATCGGAAGTGGTAATAGCTGCTTCCGATTTTATTTTTATGCATATATTTTTTTGTATAATCAATTATTATATTTAACTTAGCCGTCGAAACCAATCACTATTGTTACAATAAATTTGTAACGAAAACCCTTATGTTGAGAAACATCAAGGGTATTAAAATGTCTATTGTCAATCGATTAATTGACACAATATGAGAACAATCAGATGCCCTGATTGTTCTCATTTACTAAGTTCAATCGGATAATGCAACAAAAGTGAGAATGACGGAAATGAGAAGAAATAATTTTTCAGGACAAAAAGGAAGTCAGAAACCAGGATTGCTAATCTTGTGAGAGTCCATCGAAGCGCTATTAACCGTGAATTACATCATAATATCGATAAACGCAATGGTGTTTAAAAGCAGATCTTGAGCAGGCTAAGTATATACCCCTAAAGCGTTCACGGAAGCTCTTCGTAAAGTTTACAGACGACCTGAAAATTCAGGTAGACATCCTTTTAAAGAAAGATTTCAGTCTTGAACAAGTGACTGGGTTTATGCGAGCAAAGGGGGTGAAAATAGTTTCTCATGAAACAATCTACCAGTATAAAAACAAGGAAATAAGCCATTATCCAAGCTTTTAAGAAGGCGAGGAAGACAGCATAACCAGAGGGGACATTGACTAATGGACGTGGTTTCATCAAAAAACATGTAGATATAGACAAGCGTCCAGCGATTGTAGATGAGAAAGTGCGATTTGAAAATTGACACAGTCATTGGCAAAAATCACAAAGGAGCACTACTGACTATAAATGACAAGGATAGTATGGACAAGGCGACTTAGCGGAAAAGATGTCAGCCCGCTAACTAAAGCAGCCATCTATGCTTTGGAACCTTTTAAAGACCAAATACGGATAACGGAAAAGGAATTCGTTTTCACGAAGAAATTGCACGTAAACTGAATATTTTTGTTTACTTTGCAAAACCATACCTCTCTTAGAAAAGAGGAGCCAATGAAAACGGCAATGGTTTGATTAGGCAATACTTTCCGAAGGGTACGGATTTTAGGGTCATAACCAATGAACAGGTAATGCGCGTTCAGAACATCTTAAACTCAAGACAGAGGGAAAGACTGGGCTACATGACCCCAAAGGAAAAATATAAATTATTAACAAAGAATTCGACACTGTTGCATTGTCAGTTTGAATTCACATTAGAAGTATGAAAGCAAGTTTTAAAAAAATGTTTCTGGTCTGCTCCGTTTGTTGTGTGGAGATAGTTAACGGACAGAATGCTCCTGTTGCGTTAGATTATTCAGACTATAGAGGTGATTCATTTGTGGCCAACTGGGAATCGTTTGGCGGCGATTTTAACAGCCTATTAAGTGTTTTCGAAGAAGGAGAAAGAGTAATTGTTTCGGAAAACTTCAGAGGCATTAGTTCAGTTGGCGATAAAATAGACCAAAGCAATCCAAACTATCCGGCAGGGTGGGTGGTTTCTGTCAGTGATTTTGGACAGACAGACATTGCTTATGACGGAACAAACAATCATCTGGTTCTTGATGAGAGTGGAGATTATGTGGGTACAACTTTAATTGTTGGCAGTAATTTGACAGACTTTACAATCAATGCATATCTTATCAATGCAGAAGGTATTACAAAGGAAAACTCTTCAATTTTTAAAATTGACTACTACGATTGTGACGGCTTGCGTATTGCCGGCGGTCAGATAGAAGCATTGTTTTTTGCTTCTCAGCAGTCGCTTAATATGAAGGACGCATTAGTAAACCAACCGATTAATGTTGGTTCTATAAAAATAAGCATTGTTACAGATGGAGATAGAAACGTTGGTGATCTAATGCTTGAGTCATTGTCATATACTTATAGCAAGCCTAAGTATGTTTTGCATCAGCAGGCTGTTGATGGCATCAGTTATAAGGTTGAAAATCTTGATCCTGAAAAAATCTATTGGTATTATTTGCAAGGAGAAAAGAACGGCAAGATTTCTTCTGAGTCTAACATTATCAACGTTGACGGTTTCTTGACTCCAACAGCGGTAAAAGCGTCAAATGTTGGAAAGACTTCTTATACGGCAAACTGGGAGCGTCTTCCAAAGGCGACAGGCTATCGCGTTCAGAATTATGAGTTTGTAAGAGCGCAGGAGTCTGGTTATATGCCTATCGTTTCTGAGGGATTCTCTAAGGCTGTAGAAGGCACAGTTGAACAGCCTGTAAGAGTTTCCAGCCCTGATGACATAGCCGATAACTTGGGTTGGACAGGTAATAACCTAATAATGGCAGAAGGTATGATGGGTGCTTCTGCTGGAAGATTTCCTGTTAACTTGTCATATGTTCATTCTCCAAAGCTGAATCTTGCTGGTCATGGAAGCAAGTACAAGATCTTTATTAAGGCAAGAGGTAAGACAGGCGATTATTTGTCGGTTTATCGTGTTGACTATTTGATTGACACAGATGGTGACGGAAATTCGGATAAGTTAAATATCCATAAGACTGTTCCTTTTGATGAAAATGGAGTTCTTGAAGAATCTTGGGAAATGACTGATGGTGCAGATGGCATGACTTTGAGTTTTGAGGAGAATAAAATGCAGCAGTTCTTGATTGACGAGGTTGTTATTTCGCAAGAAGTTGAGGCAGGTATTGTCGTTACTTTTTTGAGAGAATTGGCTGAAATTAAAGACGGTGCTACCACTTCTTATTCTTTTGCAAACCTTAAAGAAGGTTCAAAATACGGTTATGATATTGTGGGTGTTCGTATAAACGACTACCAGCAAGAAGAAGTTTCTAAAGCATCAGAGGTTATAAGGGTGCAATGTATGGCTGGCGTTGATAAAGTACTGGTGGCAGATAGTGTTCAAGTATCTGCCACCGGTAGCGTGGTTTCTGTTTCTATGAAAGAAAACGCTCAAATTGAACTCTATAATATTGATGGGAAATTGGTAGATTCTGTTAGAGGTATTGCTGGTCAAAACAATTTGACAGTACCTTCTTTTGGCATTTATGTATTGAAGGCAGGTGGTTTAGTTTTCAAGTTGATTGTCCGCTAACATATTAATATATCTTATAGTTAACCCATTGGCGGAATTAAATTAGCGCATATTTAACTTTGACAACGTGTCTGTTGTTTTTATAGTTAATAAATTGCATGATTGCAAGTGCGCTAATCTTTCCGACAATCCGAGCAAATAATCCATCCGCATCTTTCGCATAGAACTGGAGACCCCTTCATGGGCATACAGACGGATCCGCAAACGTATCGAAACCGTGTTCTCTCAGCTTAACGATCAGTTCATGATGATACGTAATTATGCGAAACAGTCCGTCGGACTTTTTTACACGTACCGCTGCCAAAATCGGAGCTTTAACCATATTGCAGTTCATTAATTATAGTAATGACAGATGTATCGGACAGGTCAAATATGCTATGATTTAATTCAACCAAAGGGTATAATAATATTAATATTTATCCGTAATTTTACCCCAATTTACTTTGATTAGCAATTATGAAAAGAATATTTATAGTTCTTCTATCAATATTATCCATTTTTTCAACAAATGCCGACACCTTGAAAGGTAAAGTAGCAGACAACGACGGCCATCCTATTGAATACGCCACCATCGTTGCCCTCAAAAATGGCGAGCAGTTTGGTGGTACGACAACCGACAGTTTGGGTGTTTACCGTCTGGAACTTCCTGTCGGAAAATACACCGTCAACGCAAACTCTGTAGGCTACGAACCGACCTCAAAGGAGATACGAATCACAAAAGATACCGTGCTTGACCTCACCATGAAATTGAGTGGAGTCATGATGCGGGAACTGAACGTGGAAGCGTCTACCATCCGTCGCGAGGCCGACCGTTTTGTCATGATGGTGGAAGATATGCCTTCTGCTATCGGCAAGGATGCACAAGAACTCATCAAGGATGCACCGGGCGTATGGATTAGCGACGACAAAATCTCCGTCAATGGCAAACAAGGCACAAAAATATATGTCAACGACCGCGAGATGCGTCTGGACAACGAGCAAATGCAGGCGTTCTTGAAATCATTGCGTGCCGAGGACATCAAGAAAGTGGAAGTCATTCCCGAAGCAGGCGTAGAATACAGCGCAAGCTCTTCGGCGGGTATCATAAAACTTACACTGAAGAAAAACCGAACCGACGGCTTTATGGGTAGCGTCGGTATCAACGGTGACATTGACAAGAATTCCGCATCAATGGGACAGAATTTTTCACTAAACATTAAAGACGGAAAATGGAGCTATAATTTTAACGGAAACTGGGATTACACCCCCTATCAGAGATATAGGTCCGAAAGCAACGTCAAGTATGACAACGGAGACTTTCTAAACAGTTCCAACCTCAACAAGTCGAAGAAATTCAGCAACGGCAACGTCATGGCTGGTATTTTCTATGACATCAACCCCATGAGCTCTATCGGAGTAGAAGTGACTTACCAAAATTATGATCCTGACGACTGGAACTATACCAATAGCAATTCACAGACATTGGGAATCAAGGAAACAAACAACAACGTCACAGCCTTCAACGGCAAATACAACTATATGACCGCAACCTTGAACTATATCCATACACTTGACACTATCGGCTCTACAATGAAATTCATCGCAGACTACTCCAAAACCAAGAACAGCGGCAACAATTTCAGTACCCGATACAGATTTATCCACAACATTGCATCGGATTCCATCTATCGCAACGCCTCCCATTCAGATTTCGATGTTGCCAATATCAGTATTGACTTGGACAAGCATTTCAACCCGAAATGGACATTTGCCACAGGTGCAAAATATACGTTCAACAAGCTAAACAGCTCCGGTTATTTTGAATACCACCAAAACGACAAATGGCATCAAGACCCATATCAGAACTACAAAGAGGACTATAAGGAAAATATACTTGGTCTCTATGCCAAAGGTTCTGCAAAATTCGGCAGATTTCTAACCGACTTGGGGCTCCGCGCAGAATATATCAAGACAACCAGCAAGGGTAGTATCCTGTCCAAAGAATATTTTGACATCTTTCCGAACGGCTCATTAACCTATATGTTTGACCCTCACGGGAAAAACAGCATTACCCTGTCCTACTACCGCCATGTCAGCCGTCCATCATTCTGGATGTTGAATCCTGAAAAGAGACAGTCATCTGACAATTTCTACACTTATGGAAACCCGAATTTGGAAGCAACGATGCAAAATTCATTTTACTCCATATTCACCTATAAATACCGATATTCATTGTCGGTATGGGCGGGATTTGCGAAAAACCCAGTACTGCAAACTTCCATTACCGACCCTGAAAATCCGGAACGCATCATCACTTCATGGGCAAACGGTGACAATCAAAGCAATTATGGAGCAAGTCTGAATCTCCCTGTACAGATTACAAAATGGTGGACAGTCAATGCCAATTTGATGTATATGTATCAACGCGAAAAGGCGGCAATTGAAACATCTGATTATTTGAATAACCATTTGTACATGATTAACGGAAGTACTGATTTTCAAATACCATTGGACTTTTACCTCAGTCTTAGCTATTTCTTCCAAAGCAAATACAAATCGGGCAACTTTGAAGTCAACCCGATGCATTTTTTAAATGCATCCGTCAAAAAATCATTTGCCAAGAAACGCTGGACGGCATCTTTCAACGCAAACAATATCCTTACAATGAATCAAAAGATGAAAAACACAGGAAAAAACTATATAAATTCAAGCATATACAAACTACCAATATCTTTTTCACTATCTTTGAGATATAATTTCAACGTTGGTGAAATGTTCAAGACTCGTAGCATTGAGAAGAATGCCGACGAGTCGCGATTACAACAAGCAGAAATCAATAAATAAAATATGGAAAATTTTTTAGAGGCTCAAAATATAGTCAAACGATTTTCCGGTCATACCGCACTGAATGATGTCAGTATCGCTGTAAAACCGGGTCGAATTTTTGGGCTGCTCGGACCTAACGGAGCCGGAAAAACCACCCTTATCCGCATCATTAACCGTATCACCATGCCCGACGAAGGACAGGTGATGTTCAACGGTCGCCCGATGGTAGAAAAAGACATCTTCAACATCGGTTATTTGCCAGAAGAACGCGGATTGTACAAGAAAATGAAAGTTGGCGAACAGGCGATTTACCTTGCCAGATTGAAAGGACTGGACAAACGCACTGCCGAAAAACGATTGAGAGAATGGTTTGACAAATGCGAAATCAACCCTTGGTGGAACAAGAAGTTGGAAGAATTGTCAAAAGGTATGCAACAGAAAATACAGTTCGTCATCACCGTATTGCACGAACCCGAATTGTTAATTTTCGACGAACCGTTCTCGGGATTCGACCCTGTCAATGCCGAACTTTTGAAACAGGAAATATTGAACCTTCGTGACAAGGGACACACCATCATATTCTCTACCCACAACATGAATTCCGTAGAGGAAGTTTGCGATGATATTGCCCTTATCGACCATTCAAAAGTGGTGCTCAACGGCGACGTGAACGAAGTCAAAAAGAAATTCAAGACAGGACTGCTTGAAATTGACGTAGATTCATCCGTCACTCTGCCTGAAATGGATGGAATCAAGATTCTTTCTTCTTCCATACAACGCGGAATGGCCTCCTATTCCATCCAAAAAGAACTGGGATTGAGCAATTCGGCCGTCTTGACTGAATTGAGCAAATCTGTAGAAATCCACGCCTTCAGAGAACAATCGCCTTCAATGAACGACATTTTTTTGAAAATTGTGGGTGAAGACCGAAACATTAACCTTTAAAACGATGATTAGATATGAGCAACAATAAAATATGGATTGTAGCGCAACGCGAATTCAACATCCGTGTACGCAAAAAGTCATTCATCGTCATGACCATTCTGATGCCGTTCTTAATGGCAGCATTGATATTCCTGCCATTGGCATTGTCCACGATTAAGGAAGACGGTGAAAAATATATTGCCGTGATTGACAACACCGGTCTCTATGCCGATGAATTCAAAAGCGACGACTCCTACAAGTTTATTCCTATCGAAAAGATGGACAAGTCATTCCGCTCCGACACGACCGAAATGGCAGCCGTGATTCAAATTACCGATGATTTGGTGAAACACCCGAGAGCAGCAGCCATCTATTCCAGCCGAGAAGTACCTCACGACTTGCGCTCACACGTGGAAGACGTGCTGACTTCCGCTGTCAGAAAACAAAAGATAAACAGCTATCAGATCCCCGAACTCGAAAACATTCTTGAAGACATCCAAGAGGAAATCTCTGTGGATACCATCAAGTGGACCGACGAGGGTGAACAGCAGTCATTGGCGGAAATTGCCTCTCTCTGTGGAATGGTACTTAATTTGTTGATTTACACGTTTGTCATGGCATACGGAGGTATGGTCATGCAGGGCATTATCGAAGAAAAGACCAACCGCATTGTCGAACTGATGGTTTCAAGCGTGAAACCGACCGATATGCTTATGGGTAAGATTATCGGAGTCGGTTTGGTAGGACTTCTTCAAATGCTCATTTGGGGAGTTTTACTATCCATTCTCCTCTCCATTGCAACCGCCATTTCGGGTGCACCTGTCGCAGACCCGACAACTACCGCAGCCATAACAAGTGGAGACAATATGGACTTCCTCGCAACCATACTCAGCCTGCCGTTATTTGAAATGTTCATCATGTTCATTTTGTTCTTTATCGGTGGATACTTGCTATATGCTTCTATCCTTGCCGCATTCGGCTCAGCCGTCAGCGAACCACAGGATTCCCAACAATTCATGATGCCTATTATCGTTGTGATGATATTTGCCTTGGACGCGGGAATA
>JAHHQT010000080.1 GCA_020026215.1 Muribaculaceae bacterium | reverse complement strand
GTTGCATTGATCACAGGTGCAGCACGCGGTATTGGTAAAGCTATCGCTTTGAAATACGCAGAAGAAGGATGTAATGTTGCATTTACAGACCTTGTTATCGACGAAAATGGTAAAAAAACTGAAGAAGAAATAGCCGCATTTGGCGTTAAAGTTAAAGGATATGCATCTAACGCAGCTGATTTCGAAGCTTGTCATAAAGTAGTGGAAGAAGTTGTTAAAGATTTTGGTCGTTTGGATATTCTTGTAAACAATGCAGGTATCACAAAAGACGGTTTGATGATGCGTATGTCAGAAGCTCAATGGGATGCTGTTATCGCAGTTAACTTGAAATCTGCATTCAACTTCGTTCACGCTGCAACTCCAGTTATGATGCGTCAACGTGGTGGTAGCATTATCAATATGGCTTCTGTTGTTGGTGTACACGGAAACGCTGGCCAATGTAACTACTCAGCTTCTAAAGCTGGTATGATTGGTTTGGCTAAATCTATCGCTCAAGAACTTGGTTCTCGTGGTGTTAGAGCTAATGCAATCGCTCCAGGATTCATCATCACAGACATGACTGCAAAACTTTCTGACGAAATCAAGGAAGAATGGTGCAAGAAAATTCCATTGCGTCGTGGTGGAACACCTGAAGATATTGCAAAAATCGCTACATTCCTTGGTTCAGACCTTTCTTCTTATGTTACAGGTCAAGTTATCCAAGTTGACGGTGGTATGAATATGTAATATTCCTTTTGAGATACTATAAATACAGCGTCCGAATTGCCATTAGGGTAATTCGGACGTTTTTTATGATATATAAAATTTCTTTAAAGAATTTTTTACATCAATTTTAACAAAAGGCTCGCCAAAATAAATTCAATTTACTAACTTTGTGGCTTAATACAGACGATTATATAATGCTCAAAAAAGTAATAGATACAGAAAAGCTGTTAAAAGCAAAAGAGTTAATTCATAGTAGCCAAAACATTGTCATTACCTGCCACATGTCACCGGACGGTGATGCTATTGGTTCAAGCAATGGTTTTGCACTATTGCTGAAAAAATTAGGCAAGAATGTCAGTGTAGCCACTCCGGATCAAGCACCTTATGACTTGTCTTTTTTGCCAGAATTTGACAATCTGATAGCCTACACCCGTCACCCAGGCAAGATTAACAGTCTGATGAAATCAGCAGACTTGATTATTTGTTTGGACTACAATGGTTTGAACCGCGTTGCTCAAATGGCAGATACTATCAGACATTCAAGTGCAAAAAAATTGATGATTGACCATCACTTGCATCCTGACGATTTTTGCGATGTTACCATTTCTCTTCCTGAAATGACTTCAACCTGCGAATTGCTATATCGCTTCATCGAAGATGCCGATTTATTGGATAAAATCGATTTACCTATTGCAGAATGTATCTATACAGGCATGATGACCGATACAGGCAACTTCTCATACAATTCAAACAAACACGAATTGTATTTGATTGTTTCTGAATTGGTGAAAAAGGGAGTTGACAAAGATGAAATTTACAAATTAGCCATTCGTACAACCAGCGAAAAACGTATGCGTCTTACTGGATATGCCCTATCTCAAAAGATGGAAATTTTCCCGGAAAACAATGCATCACTGATTGTGCTTAACAAAGATGATTTGAAAAGATTTCACTATCAAAGCGGTGATACCGAAACACTGTCAAATATGCCATTGGCAATCCCTGAAGTAAACTGGTCAACTTTCTTTAGAGAAGAAAAAGACTACATTAAAGTATCTATGCGTTCAGACGGTGATTTCGCAGTAAACACACTCTGTTCTGAATATTTCAATGGTGGTGGACACGTTAATGCAGCAGGAGGTGAATTCAAAGGCTCTATGGAAGAAGCTATTGCCACTTACCACAAAATTTTGGAAAAACTAAAATCAAAATAACAATACAAATTATTATACGATGAATTATTTTAAATTCCTTATAATGTTAACCATTCCCCTACTCTTGTTATCATGTGATGACAAAAAGAGTTATTCGGAATTGTTGGATGATGAAGAAAAAGCAGTGAATTCTTTCTTGGCACACCATACAGTCATCACAGAAGTTCCAGCCGATTCTATTTTTATCACTGGTCCCGACGCTCCTTATTACAAACTTGATGAAGACGGCAACGTCTACATGCAAGTCATCAACCCTGGCGACAGAATCAACAACAAGGCAGAAAAGGGGCAACAAATATTTTTCCGTTTTGGACGTGTTGATTTAATCAGTTATCAAACAGGGGCTGATGATACTCCAATGGGTAATTTTGACAATTTGAATTATAAGTCATTCAAATTTGACAGCTACGATCTCCCTTCAACATTTGAATTGGGATTCGGTATTCAAATGCCATTGCAATATTTGGGAATTGACTGTGAAGTTAATTTAATCATTAAGAGTCAATTTGGTATTTATAATGAAATATCAAATGTAATCCCTTATTGGTATCACATTAAATACTACAAGAACAAAGTCTAGTATTACATAAACTAAACAACATAAAGCCATGTCATTAATTAAATCAATCTCTGGTATTAGAGGTACAATCGGCGGTAAAGCCGGTGAAGGACTTAGTCCATTGGACATAGTCAAATTCACAGCCGCCTACGCAACTTTTATTAGAAAATCAACTACAAAGAATTCAAACGTTATCGTCGTAGGACGTGACGCTCGTATTTCCGGCAAGATGGTCAAACACATCGTTCTCGGTACTTTGACAGGTATGGGATTTGATGTTGTAAACATCGGCTTGGCAACCACTCCAACAACCGAATTAGCTGTTAAATGGGAAAATGCCTGTGGCGGTATCATCCTTACAGCATCTCACAACCCAAAACAATGGAATGCATTGAAACTTCTTAACGAAAACGGTGAATTCCTTACAGCAGCTGACGGTCAGGAAGTATTGGAAATTGCAGCTGAAGAATCTTTTAAATTTGCAGAAGTTGATCGTTTAGGTCAAATATTTACTAACAATACATATACACGTCGCCACATTGACAGTGTATTGGCATTGGACTTGGTGGACATCGAAGCCATCAAGAAAGCACACTTCAGAGTGGCTATCGATGCAGTCAACTCAGTCGGTGGTATCGTTATTCCTCAATTGCTAAGAGCATTGGGCGTTGAAGAAGTTATCGAGTTGAACTGTAACCCAACAGGACAATTTGCTCACACTCCGGAACCAATTCCTGAGAACTTAACTGAGATTTCAAACAGAATGAAAACCGGCTGCGCTGATGTAGGTTTCGTTGTTGACCCTGACGTTGACCGTTTGGCTATCGTTATGGAAAACGGTGAAATGTTCGTTGAAGAATACACATTGGTAGCTGTAGCAGACTACATTCTTTCTCAAACTCCAGGTAACACAGTTTCTAACCTTTCTTCATCCAGAGCATTGCGCGACGTTACATTTAGACGTCCAAACTGCCACTACACTGCATCAGCTGTAGGTGAAGTAAACGTAGTAACAGAAATGAAACGTGTACACGCAGTTATCGGCGGTGAAGGTAATGGCGGAGTCATCTATCCTGCTTGTCACTATGGTCGTGATGCTTTGGTAGGTGTAGCTTTATTCCTTTCTCTTTTGGCAAAAAAAGGCAAAAAGGTATCAGAATTGAAAAAAGAATATCCTCAATACAGCATCGCTAAAACCAAAATCGAACTAACTCCTGAAATTGACGTTGACGCTATTTTGTGTGCTGTTAAAGAAAGATTCAAAGACGAAAAGATTACTGATATTGACGGTGTTAAGATTGATTTTGACAATCGTTGGGTACACTTGCGTAAGAGTAATACCGAACCAATCATCCGTATTTATTCAGAAGCTCAAACCATTAAAGATGCTCACGAAATTGCAGAGCAAATCAAATGCGTTATTTCTGAAATCACAGGCAAATCTTGCTAAGATAAAAGATAAAAATCAAGAAACGCCGACAAAACAAAAATTGTCGGCGTTTTTTATATAAAAACGAACATACTATATACTGAAACACTGAATTTATCGTTATATAAGAATACAATCAGTATGACAATGAATTTAAGAACTATACTATATTTAATACTAATATTACTTCCGAGTATTGTACACAGCCAAGTGAAAATATCGGGAAAAGTAACCGACTCTGACAATAACCCAATTGAATTTGCTACCGTTCGTGTGGTTGGAACAGCCATTGGTCAGACAACAGGGCTTAACGGAACCTATCGTCTGAACGTAGCCACTAAAGACACCATTGAAATTGCTTTTTCTTGCATTGGATTCAAAGAATCCAAACAAAAACTTATTGATGCCAAAGGCGAGGTTGTTCTCAATGTTCGTTTGTTCAAAACCACTAAAGAATTGGAAGAAGTACAAGTTACCGAATACAAGAAACAAACTGGCGGTATGCAGGCGATTGACACTGAAGCCATCCGAAAAACTCCAAATCTTTCGGGTAATGGAGTGGAAGCTATTATTACAACTATGGCAGGAGTTTCTTCTAAAAACGAAATGAGTTCCCAATATTCAGTCAGAGGTGGTTCATACGACGAAAACAGTGTATATATCAACGGTATAGAGGTATATCGTCCACAATTGGTCTCTTCGGGTCAACAAGAAGGTTTAAGCATCATCAACTCTTCATTGGTGAAATCCGTCGAATTTTCAACCGGTGGTTTCTCCTCTGAATATGGAGACAAAATGTCATCCGTATTGGATATTACCTACAAGCACCCCGAAGCCTTCGAAGGCAACGTTGCTCTAAGTATGATGGGAGCAGATGTGGCTATTGGTCACAACTCGGGTAAATTCTCACAACTGCATGGTATCCGCTACAAACGCAATACATCCATCCTTAGTTCTTTGGATGAAAAAGGAGAATATGCACCGTCATTCTTTGACTATCAAACGAATTTAAGATATTCAATCACCCCCAAATTCGACATTTCATTTTTGGGCAATATCTCAATGAACAATTATAAGTTCACTCCTGCCACCCGATCAACATCATTCGGGACTTCTCAAAACGTGAAAGAATTTACCGTCTATTTTGATGGTAAGGAACAAGACCGCTTTGAAACTTATTTTGGCGCATTGGAAATGAACTACAAGCCCAACAAATCCACAAAATACACTTTGTTGGCATCTGGATTTCTAACTAATGAATTAGTTTCCTACGATATTTCCGGAGAATACTGGTTAGATGAAGCAGGAACAAACGACGGTGACAATTCCATCGGAGGTGAAATTGGAGTCGGCAAATATTTGGAACACGCTCGTAACCGTTTCAAAGCTGGTGTAATGACTATGGTTTTGAAAGGCAATACCTCCTTGAATCATCACAACTTGAATTATGGTTTGGAATATCGTTATCAAAATATTTACGACCGTTCCAGTGAATGGGAATTGCGCGACTCTGCTGGATATTCCATTCCTAATATCGACAATAGGATTGAAATGATATACAACCTTACTTCAAAGCAAGATCTTTCTACCAACAAAATCTCCTGGTATGTGCAAGACACCTACCGCTTGATGAGTAATATTGGTATGTTCTCTTTGAATGGTGGTATCCGTTTCTCTTACTGGGATTTCAACAAAGAATTTTTGGTCAGCCCTCGTATCAGCGTAGGTTTCGTTCCTGAATTCAATTCCAATTTGGCAATGCGTTTGGCAGCCGGTCTATACTATCAATCTCCATTTTATAAAGAATTCAGAGAAACGAAAGTGGATGCCAACAACAATTCCTACATCGAACTAAATCGTGACATTAAGTCTCAACGTAGTTTCCAAGTGATTTTCGGTACAGACTACACATTTCGTGCCATGAACCGCCCGTTTAAAATTACAGCAGAAGCCTACTATAAGAACCTATCCAACTTGATTCCTTACGAATTGGATAACTTGAAATTGGTCTACTCGGGACGCAATGAATCTAAAGGCTATATTGCCGGTATCGATTTCAAATTTTTCGGCCAATTTGTCCCAGGAACTGACTCTTGGATTAGTTTCTCATTGATGAAAACACAAGAAACACTAAACGGAGTAAAAGTACCACGCCCAACCGACCAACGCTATAGCTTGGGATTATTCTTCTCTGACTATTTTCCAAAGTTCCCTAAATTGAAATTCAACTTGCGCGGTATTCTTTCTGACGGTTTTCCAATGACACCACCACAAGTAACTCGCGACATCAACTATTTCAGAGCACCGTCATATAAACGTGTGGACATTGGCTTCCAATATCAATTATTGGGAGGAGACAATGACAGAATCAGACACCACTTCTGGAAGAATTTTAAGAGTATTTGGATTGGTGTAGATGTATTCAACTTGCTTGACATTGCCAACGTCAACAGCTATTACTGGGTAACAGACGTGAACAGCATCCAATATGCCGTACCAAACTATTTAACAGGAAGACAATTCAATATCAGTTTGTCTGTGGCATTCTAATGTAACGCATAGTTCATCCACAGAAACATCTTACGATAAACGAAATCACGTACATCTTTACTAGACAAGATTAAATCGTGCAACCCATCGGCAACAACTAACTCTGTTACGTTGTTGCCTAATTTTTTACCATAAAGGGATATATCAGCGACATCCAAAACGGAATCACCTTTGCTAAAATCAAGCGTCCAAACATCTCCCCATACACTTTTATCGGAATGCATCAACAGTATTGGAATATCAATATGATTGTCTTCACGCAAATTCATTTGGGCATTATGAATAGCCGTCAGCCAACCGACAGTTACAGCAGGCGAAATTTCATTTTTCCATTCAGTATTGTAATCCCATTCTCCTTTGTATTTCTTCAACAATGACTCCGCATACGAACGGCTGTCACCTTGAGGTATGGATATATCGGGAAATGGGACAATTGAAATCAAAGGAACTAAAATCTTCTCTTCCAACCAATTCAAATTCATATCCAAGAAAGGACTATTCAAGACCATCCCGACAATCTGATTACGGTCAGTCCTATGTTTTTTCATATAATAAGAAACCGTCAATCCGCCAGTAGAATGCCCCATCAAAATTACCTTTGAATATCCGTCAAATTTTATTTGAGCTAAAGCCACATCAATATCTGCAAAATATTCCTGCATATCCCTTACCTCAAAAGGCAATTGTCCAGGCATCAAGGAGCGCCCATATTTTCTTAAATCGACAGCATAGAATGCCATTCCGTTGCGTTGAATGCTGTCTCCCAATTCTCTTTGAAAGAAATAGTCATTATAGCCATGTACATAGAGAACCGCGACAGACGTTTTGGGTTGCACACGTTTACGGATGACGGTTGTTCTAACCTTTCCACTATAATCATCAGGTTGAGCAACATGATGACAAATATAGCCATCTCCCAGGACATCTTCTTCCCAACCACCGGCAAAAACAGATAGTGTTGAGAATAATAGCACTAAACTTAAAATATATTTCAACATGACTTTATTTTTTATTTCACAAATATACAAAAAGCCTCCTATAATTTAAATATAGATTAAGCCATTAACAACACAATGCACTATGATTTTTAATCCATCTAAAAATGGTTTTCACAGAACTGAAATTTTACATTTTTGTAAAATTTTGAAAGTTGTAGTGACAAGACGAGGAAATCTAAATTTTATAGCGTATTTTTGTAGAAGGAATTGTTGAATATGAAATTAATTAACTTCAAATTATTTTATTCCTTTTTCAAGATTGGAGCATTTACTTTTGGAGGAGGTTGGGCAATGATATCACTGCTTGAAAAAGAAATTGTCAACCAACATCATTGGCTTTCCGAGGAAGAATTTCTGGACCAATTGTCTATTTCACAATCCTTACCGGGCATTATGGCGGTCAATGTTGCCATTGGAGTCGGCTATAAGCTCAATAAAATTCCAGGCTCCATCTTCGCTGCTCTTGGCACAATTATCCCTTCATTTGTGATTATTTTGGCGATAGCCATGTTCCTGACCCCAGACACCATCAAGCACAGCCCCACATTAACAGCAATATTCAAAGGAATACGCCCTGCTGTGGTTGCCTTGATTCTTGCTCCTGTATTCACAACAGCAAAATCCGCAAAAATCAACAAAAAGACATTCCTCATACCCATTGCTATTGCCGTGTTGATTTGGTCGGGCCTACCCATTATTTCCAGTCCAATCCTCTTCATTTGCATAGGTGCGGCATATGGAGGCTTTATTCATTATCACAATTTCAACAAAATCAAAAAGGAGGAACATAAATAATGAATATCTATCTACAATTAATATGGGCTTATTTCAAAATCAGTATCTTTGGTTTTGGAGGAGGTTATGCCATGCTGTCATTGATACGCAATGAAATCGTAGAACGTGGATGGATTACCGAACACATGTTTACAGATAT
>JAHHQT010000079.1 GCA_020026215.1 Muribaculaceae bacterium | reverse complement strand
TAAAACACCCAATATAAACAAAAAGTCTCCCAACCGAATTGATTGGAAGACAAATTGCAGTTATGTTTTTATGTTTATTCTTCGTATTTGATAGGAATTTCGCGAATCATGCTTTGTTCCAACGAAATCAATGTCTCAGTACCTACTACACCGTGAATGTTCTGAATCTTGCCGTTCAACAATTCCATCAAGTGCTGGTTGTCGCGCGCATAAAGTTTAATCATCATTGTGTAAGGACCTGTAGTAAAGTGGCATTCCACAACTTCAGGAATTTTTTCAAATTCAGGAACTACATCTTTGTACATTGAACCTTTTTCCAAATTCACACCGATATAGGCGCAAGTGGTAAAGCCCAAGATATTAGGATTTACATGGTAACCTGACCCTGTGATAATCTTTAAGTCTATCATTCTCTGAATACGCTGGTGAATGGCTGCACGCGAAACGCCACAGACCTCTGCCACATCTTTTGATGGGATTCGTGCGTTTTTCATTACGATATCAAGAATCTTTCTGTCAAGAGTGTCTATCTTCTCCATCTCTGTTTTTTATTTAGTTCACAAAGATATATCATTTTTTTATAAAAACAGCCAATTCCATAACATTATTCTATCATTACCCTTAAATTTCAGGCATTTTTATGGCAAAATGTCGGTTTTCCACCCTTTCTCATAAAACAAAATGTAAAAAGATACCCCATGATAAATAAAATGACTACCTTTGCACCCGAAATTGTTTTAGGTAAATATTTATTAAATATGGTTTTTCAGTGTGCCATTATTTTCGGTTGCCTCGCCTTAGGCGAATTGGTCGTTTGGCTAACCGGAATCAAACTTCCGTCAAGTATTATCGGAATGTTGCTTCTAACCCTATTTTTACAACTGAAATGGATTAGACTTCGTTGGGTGGAAGGTATCTCCAACTTCTTGGTCAAGAACTTAGGATTCTTTTTCGTTCCACCAGGTGTAGCACTTATGCTTTATTTGGATATTATCAAAGCACAGGTCGTTCCCATCGTCATTGCATCAATCGTCAGCACAGTCATTGTCATCGTCGTGACAGGTTGGGTGCATCAAATAGTCAGAAAAGTACAAATAGCTAGAAGAATTCACAATGCAATACATAAATAATCCCTATTTCCTGCTTGCGCTCACATTCGGTGTCTATGCCGTGGCGCAAATCATTCAAGTCAAGACCCACAGTTCGCTATTCAACCCTATTCTGGTGACAATAGCCCTGATTATCATGTTCCTTTTGACTTTTGACATTCCTTTTGAAACATATAAAGAAAGCGGACAATTCATCGATTTCTGGTTGAAACCGGCAGTTGTAGCCTTGGGTGTTCCATTGTACAAACAATTATCAACCATAAAGAAACAAATTCTCCCAATTCTACTTTCTGCATTGGCAGGCTGTATTTCAGGCGTGATTTCCGTCGTATTCATTGCAGAAACTTTAGGTGCTCCCCACAATATCGTCATGTCGTTGGCAGCAAAATCAGTGACTACACCGATTGCCATGGAAGTAACGGAAGCCTTAGGCGGTATTCCTTCATTAACAGCAGCTGTGGTAGTAGCCGTGGGCATCTTTGGAGGTATGACAGGATTTAGTGTGATGCGTATTTCCCGTGTCAAGAGCCCTATCGCACAGGGATTGTCCATCGGTGCTGCAGCACACGCCGTAGGCACATCACGCGCCATTACGGTAAGTGACCGCTACGGAGCTTTTGCAAGCCTCGGTTTGACTTTAAACGGCATTTTCACCGCTATCATCACTCCTTCACTACTACACTTGTTCGGATATTTTTAGAGAAACAACGAATTGGCAAGAACTCTTGCCAACCCTGTTCAAAATAAAAAAACGATATTCCAGTTTCACTTGGAATATCGTTTTTCTTTTATGCAATAATGTAATCCTTCTTAGAATTTCTGCATATCCACCAATTTCTTGTAATAACCGTTGATGGCAAGCAGTTCCTGATGAGTACCGCGTTCCACAATCTTACCTTCGTGCATCACACAAATCATGTCAGCATCGTAGATTGTTGACAAGCGGTGCGCAATAACAATAGTGGTACGATTCTTCATCAAACGGTCAAGAGCCTCCTGTACCAGACGTTCACTCTCTGTATCCAATGCAGAAGTCGCCTCATCCAAAATCAAAATAGGAGGGTTTTTCAAGATAGCACGAGCAATGGAAATACGTTGGCGTTGACCTCCCGACAAACGGCAACCACGGTCACCGATATTGGTGTCATAACCATCTTCAGATTCCATGATAAAGTCGTGAGCATTGGCAATCTTGGCAGCCTCAATCACTTGTTCCATTGTGGCTGATTCCACACCGAAAGTAATGTTATTGTAGAAACTGTCATTAAACAAAATAGCTTCCTGGTTCACATTACCCATCATTGAACGCAAATCCTTGACCTTATAGTCCTTGATATTGACACCGTCGATAGTGATTTGTCCATCTTCCACATCGTAGAAACGAGGCAACAAGTCCGCCAATGTGGATTTTCCCGAACCTGACTGACCCACCAACGCAACGGTCTTGCCAAAAGGGATATCCAATGTCACACCATTGATAGACCATTCTGAATTAGGATATTTGAAACTGACATTTTCGTATTTGATACCACCCTTACAATCTTTCAAAGCCACTGGCTTTTCAGGGTCTTTGATAGGATTTTCAGCATTTAGGATCTTGTCAACACGTTCCATGGATGCCAAACCTTTTTGGATAGAATAGGCAGCTTTTGAAAAGTCTTTCGCAGGATTAATGATGCTGTAGAAAATCACCATATAATAGATGAATGTTGGAGCATCGATAATATTGTTGCCCGACAAAATCAATGTACCACCAAACCAAAGCACGACTGAAATAGTAATAGTTCCCAAGAACTCACTCATCGGGTGAGCCAAGGAATGACGGCGGTTGATACTATTGGAGGTATTGTAGAATTTATGGTTTTCTCTATGGAAACGGTCTTTCATCTTGGTTTCGGCATTGAAAGCCTTGACAATGCGCAAACCACCCAATGTTTCTTCGATAATTGACATCAAAGCACCCCATTGTTGTTGACCGACCAATGACTTGCGTTTCAATTTTTTACCTACACGTCCCATAATCAAGCCTGCAATAGGCAACAGCACGAATACGAACAAAGTCAACTCCCAGCTGATGGTAATCATCATGGCAAGGCAAACGACAATCATAATCGGATCTTTGAACATCATATCCAACGATGCCATGATAGAAGTTTCCACCTCTGCCACATCGCCCGACATACGCGCCATTACGTCACCCTTGCGTTCACTGGTGAAGAAACCAATAGGAAGGCTGACAATTTTATCATAAACAAAGTTACGAATATCGCGCACAATTCCCGAACGGATTGGAATCATGAAATAGGAGCTCAAATAAGCCGCACCTGTCTTGAAGAAAGTCATCACAATCAACGACAATGCCAAGAAGAACAAAGTCACGGATGCGCCAAAAGTCATCTTGCAATAATAGGCTGCATAATAGAAATTGTTGATAGCTACATCCTTTAAAGAGCCTTCGCTCATTTCCATATAGTGATAAACCTCTCCCTTGTCACCCATAAAGAGCATTTCAAGGATAGGAATAATCAATGCAAACGAAAACAAAGTAAGAAATGCAGCAAGGATATTGAAAATGATGTTTAATATCAAATATCTTTTATAAGGCGGGACGAAACGTCGCAATATTGTAAAGAATTCTTTCATAGGAATTTGTTTGTTGTTAAAAGTTTGCAAATATACGCACAATTCACCATTTTGTCTATTTCTATTCGGTAAATAATATTAATTCAGTAATTTTGCACCAACAAAACACACGATATAAACAAAGTAATGAAGAAAATTCTGTGCTTGGATTTAACTTTTTTAATTTTTAATGTCTAATCACTATATCTTCAGTTTTCATAACTCGACAAAATATTTGATAATATATGCTTAGAATGCCGTTTTTCGTTCTTGTCTTGCTCTCTTGTCTGAATCTATCGGGAGCAAACATCAAAGGTATGGCAGTGGATGCCACCAACGAAACACCCCTTGAAAATGCTACAATAAGAATTATGAATGCAACCGACAGTTCGTTCGTATCGGGAGGTATGACCGACCAGAACGGAGCATTTTTCCTCAACGGCTTCAAAAGTGGAAAATACATTGTAAAAATCACCTATCTGGGCTATACTACACAATTCATCAATGCCAATGTGCAAGAATCGGAAGATTTGGGCAAAATCAGTATGCATCCTGACGGTGTCATCTTGAAAGAAACGGAAGTCATGGGAATCAAGACAGAAGTGAAAGTAATGCAAGACTCCGTAGAATACAATGCAGGCTCTTACAAGACACAACCGAATGCCGTAGTAGAAGACTTGTTGAAACGTCTTCCGGGAGTGGAAGTGGACAGCGACGGCAACATCAAGGCACAAGGCAAGGAGGTAAAGAAAATATTGGTGGACGGCAAGGAATTTTTCTCCGATGATGCCAAAGTGGCATCCAAGAATATCCCTGTTTCCATGGTCGAGACCTTGCAAGTGATAAACCGCACGAGCGACTTGGCACGTTTGACAGGTGTGGATGACGGCGAAGATGAAACGGTCATCAATTTGCGCATCAAAAAAGGCATGAAAAAAGGTTGGTTCGGGAATGCCACCGCAGGCTACGGTACGGACGACCGCCACATGGGCAACTTTATGGTCAACCGCTTCAAGAACGACAACCAATTCAGCTTGCTGGGCAACTTTAACAATATCAACGACCCGGGTTTCTCCAGCCAGTCTATGGGCAAGCATTCGTTCTCACCGAGCTACGAGGGAATCAACACCACTCAAAGTTTGGGTATCAACTTCAATGTCGGCAATGAGGAAATTTTCCGTGTCGGTGGTGATGTGCTTTATGCGCACTCCGACCTCAAGGGCATCCGTTCAGCCAACAAGCAATATTTATTTGCAGACTCCACCTCCTACGAAAATTCAGACAGGGAAAGCCGCGCAAAAAGTCATTATTTTTCGGGTAATTTCCGCATGAAATGGGAGATTGACTCTTTCAATACACTTGAATTTCGCCCGAAATTTGAAGTGAATATCAACGATTCTCGTAGTTTCGAGCAATCTTTGCTTCGTGCAGGAGATGCTGATTTCACCAAAATCAACCAAAGCACCAATCACGATTTTATTGAAGGAACAAGCTACGACTTGGACGGGCGTTTTGTTTACAATCACGAATTCAAAAGACGCATAGGCCGTTCATTGAGTATGATGGTAAACTACCGATACAGCAATAACAAAGAAGACCAAACCTCAAAGTCCATCAACCAATTTTTCCTTGCTCCTGAAGATGATGAAACAACGGAACGCTACACCGACTATCGTCAATGGACCAACCGTGTGGGTGGCCGTATCTCTTGGAAAGAGCCGATTGGCGACCTCAAAAAGATGCGTTTCTTGACCTTTGCCTACAAGATTGACTATCGATTTAACGATGCCGACAAACTGGTGTACAATATCAATAAGGAATTCAGCCCCGAAAAAGCACAATACATTCTGGAGAATGAATATGGCATCCAAACCAATGCATTCAGCATAAGATATTTGATGGATGACAACCAATTTACCTTAGACGAAATTTTGAGCAACCGTTTCCGCAATGAACAGTTCACCCAGTCCATGCGCATCGGTTTCCAACAAACACAAAAACAGGCACGTATCAATGTGGGCTTGTCCGTCAATCCAACTATGATGAGTAGCGAAGACCTCATCAACAGTGAACGCAACATCGACCCGCATTGGGTTTGGAACTTTGCTCCATTTGCCCGCGTGCGTTTCTCGTTCTCCAAGACAAAAAGTTTTGCCGTCGATTATCGCGGTTGGACCAATCCACCTACAATCCGCCAAATGCAACCAGTTCCGAATATGACAAACCCGATGAAGATTATCGTGGGTAATCCAAATTTGTTGCCTGCATTTCACCATAACATCTCTATCCGTTTCAACAATTTCGTAACGGAAACGCAACGCAGTATTATGGCAGCGGCACATATTTCCATCAAGCAGAACAGTATCGTTTCAAAAACTCACTTTGATTCGACAACAGGTGTGCAAACTTCCACCTTCGACAATGTGGATGGTGCTTGGAACGCATACGCCATGGCGATGTACACCATGCCGTTCCGCAACAGAAGATGGTCATTCTCCAACCATACTTTCGCACGTTTTGCCCGCGCCGTTGGTTACAACAATGGCAACATCAACCATAGCAATACATTCAGCATCAATGAAATGCCATCGATAGCCTATCGTACCGACGTATTCGACATTGAATTACGTCCGTTCTACGATTTCCAAATCACAAGAAACACGAACCAAAAGCAGTCTGACCGCAATATCCACTCCTATGGTACGAACTTCAACGCCAACTACTATACTCCGTTTGGATTGGTGTTGAATACCGACCTTGCTTTCAATAAAACCAACGGCTATACCCAAGGTTTCGACAGGGAGGAATGGCTGTGGAATGCGTCGGTTTCCTACCAATTCTTGAAAGGGAAAGAAGCGACCGTAACTGTCAAGGCATACGACTTGCTGGGACAAAACAAGGACATTTCCCGTGCTGTGACTGCCAACTATATCCAAGATAGCCAGTTTAATACCGCAACCCGCTACTTTATGTTCTCTTTCACCTACAATTTCAAGATTTTCGGCAAGGACATGAAGGCAAAGGATTTCAACTACGATGAATTTGAGAAAAACAAATTCAACAAATACGGACACGGTCATCCTCACGGACGTATGGGCGGTTATCACAGGGAAGGAGGCCATCCTCACGGCATGTAAATCCTGCTAATTTTTTGAGGCAAAATCAGGGATATTTGCTAAATTTGTACTCCCTGTTCTGACAGGACGTACAAGCAACAAAATGAGTGAAAATCCCGACATAGAGAAGGCCAGACTAATCATCAACCAAACCAATGCCAATCTTTTCCTTACCGGTAAAGCCGGTACGGGCAAGACTACTTTTCTCCAGACTTTAAAGAAAGAGACCAAGAAAAGTATGGTGGTGCTTGCGCCTACAGGAATTGCCGCCATCAACGCTGGCGGTTGCACGATTCACTCTTTTTTCCAACTTCCGTTCGAGCCATTGATTCCCAGCAACAACATTCTTGAAAAACGCATCCAAAGTGCCCTCTTCAAGAAGGAGAAATTGCAGATGATTCGCAAACTCCACCTGATTATCATTGACGAAATCAGTATGGTGCGCGTGGATGTATTCGATGCCATCGACAAGACTTTGAAGAAAATTCGCCGCAATAACCTGCCTTTTGGCGGTGTACAAATCGTGGCAATCGGTGATATGCAGCAACTGCCACCTGTAGCCGTAGGCAATGAATGGAACATTCTGAGCGAATACTACAATTCACCGTATTTCTTTGCGAGTGATGCCTTCAAAAACGGTAATTTCCAAGTCATCGAACTGAAAAAGATTTACAGACAAAGTGACGAGAAATTCATCTCTCTTTTAAACAAAATTCGCGATGACAAATGTTCTTTGGACGACTTGGAAGAACTCAACCAACGATATATCCCGAACTTCAAGCCGAAAGAGAATGAACATTATATCAATTTGGTGACCCACAACAGTATTGCTGACAGTATCAACAACGAAAAGCTCGACCAACTCCCGGGTAACATCGAAACTTTTGAGGCCATTATAGAAGGAGATTTCAAACCTGATATGTACCCGACAGACAGTGACTTGGACTTGAAACCGGGTGCACAAATCATCTTTATCAAGAACGACAACGACCATCGTTTCGTAAACGGAACAATAGGTACAGTGAAGTCCATCAATGATGAAAACATTACCTTACTCACCGAAAATGGTACTGAAGTCACTAACTTGGAGAGAGCGGTTTGGGAGAACGTCCGCTATACGTTAGACAAGGAATCCGAAGAAATAAAGACCGAACTCCTCGGCCGTTTCACTCAATTTCCCATTAAATTGGCATGGGCAATCACCATTCACAAAAGTCAGGGTTTGACCTTCAGCCATGCATTGATTGACACATCAAAGGCATTTTCACACGGTCAGACCTACGTAGCTTTGAGCCGTTGCAAATCGTTTGAGGGAATGGTACTTTCAGAGCCAATTCCACCGCAAGCCGTCATCAACGACTACAAAGTGAAGGAGTTCAACAACTATGCCCGTACCAAAGAGCCGACCGATGAGGACTGCAAGGCATTGAAGAAAGAATATTTCAAAAACACATTGGATGAAATATTCGACTTCACAGCATTATGGCAGGCGGTAGGCAGCCTGACAAGATCTCTACTGACCAATTTCAGCAAAACTTTGCCGGAATTGTCAGACCAATATGCCAAGGAGGAACAGCGCATCGGCACGGAACTGGTAGCCGTTGCC
>JAHHQT010000078.1 GCA_020026215.1 Muribaculaceae bacterium | reverse complement strand
GTAAAGGCATATAGGGCATCAATAGCCTTGTCGCTGGATGTTCCGGGAATCAAGTGAACGATGATGTCGGCATGTTCTGCGGTATTGTCATCCACTTTGCGGACTTTGATTTTACCTTTTTCCTGAGCCTTGATGATGGACTCAATCAATGAAGAAGTGGTCTTGCCGAAAGGAATTTCAGTGATTTCAAGCGTCTTGTTGTCAATTTTTTCAATCTTGGCGCGGATTTTTACCGAACCTCCACGTTCTCCGTCGTTATATTTGGTCACGTCAATATAGCCGCCTGTCGGAAAATCGGGATAAAGTTTGAACTCTTCATCGCGAAGATACGCCACGGCAGCATCTGCCAATTCGTTGAAGTTGTGTGGAAGAATTTTAGAAGACAATCCGACAGCGATACCCTCGGCTCCCTGCGCCAAAAGCAACGGGAATTTCACAGGAAGGGTCATCGGTTCAGGCTTACGGCCATCGTAAGAAACTGTCCAGTCGGTAGTCTTGGGATTGAACACCGTTTCCAATGCAAATTCCGACAAACGGGCTTCGATGTAACGAGGAGCAGCAGCACTGTCGCCTGTTAGAATGTTACCCCAGTTACCCTGACATTCCACCAACAAGTCCTTTTGTCCCAATTGCACCAAGGCATCACCGATAGAAGCATCACCGTGAGGGTGATACTGCATGGTGTTACCCACAATGTTTGCCACCTTGTTGAAACGTCCGTCGTCCAATTCTTTCATAGAGTGGAGAATACGGCGTTGCACAGGCTTCAAGCCATCTTGGATGTGCGGAACGGCGCGTTCCAGAATTACATAGGATGCGTAGTCGAGAAACCAGTTTTGGTACATTCCCGACAAGTGTTTGTTCTTTTCTTTTGGTACTACGTATGAGGAATGGGCATTAGAATTGGTGTCTGAAAATTCAGACAAATCTTCTGTATCTTCTATATTGTCGTTTTTATCTTTCATCTCAAAATCCGCGGAAATTTTTGCTTTGGGGGTTGTTATCGGTTAAAAAAAGTAGCTATTTACCAAATATTTGCAATTTAGAGGTAATGCTTATGCAAAAATAAGAATAAAATCGAAATTTTTCATTTACTTTGCAATTTAAAATAATATGATTCTTGTTTTGTGGGAGAAAACAAAGGAAATTCTCGCTTTTTTCAAGAACCCGTCAGAAATTAAAGATAATACATTAAAATATGGCTCAAGAAGATTTGTTTAAAAAAATTGTAGCTCACGCAAAGGAATACGGATTCGTTTTCCAATCAAGTGAAATTTATGATGGACTTTCAGCTGTTTATGACTACGGTCAAAACGGTGTAGAACTTAAAAACAATATCAAACGTTATTGGTGGAATGCAATGACTCAATTGCATGAAAATATTGTCGGTATCGACTCTTCAATTTTCATGCACCCAACTATTTGGAAAGCATCAGGTCACGTTGACGCATTCAACGATCCATTGATTGATAACCGTGACTCTAAGAAAAGATATCGTGCAGACGTGCTTATCGAAGACGAAATTGCAAAATTCGATGATAAAATCAATAAAGAAGTAGCTAAAGCCGCTAAAAAATTCGGTGAAAACTTCGACGAAAAACTTTACCGCGAAACAAATCCTCGAGTATTGGAACACGCTAAAAAACGTGACGAACTACACGAAAGATATGCGAAGGCAATGAACGATATGAATTTGGAAGAACTTCGCCAAATCATCCTTGACTACGGTATCGTTTGTCCGATTTCAGGAACTAAAAACTGGACTGATGTTCGTCAATTCAATTTGATGTTCTCAACTGAAATGGGTAGTACTTCAGAAGGATCAATGAAAGTTTACCTTCGTCCGGAAACTGCACAAGGTATTTTCGTAAACTTCCTAAACGTACAAAAAACAGGTCGTATGCGTTTGCCTTTCGGTATCGCTCAAATCGGTAAAGCATTCCGTAATGAAATCGTTGCCCGTCAATTTATCTTCCGTATGCGTGAATTCGAACAAATGGAAATGCAATTCTTTGTTCGTCCGGGAGAAGAATTGGAATGGTTCAAGAAATGGAAGGCTGCTCGCTTGAAATGGCACTTGGCATTGGGTATGGGTGAAGAAAACTACCGTTACCACGACCACGAAAAATTGGCTCACTATGCCAACGCTGCTACCGACATCGAATTCTTGATGCCTTTCGGTTTCAAGGAAGTGGAAGGTATCCACTCTCGTACAGACTTCGACCTTAGCAATCACGAAAAATTCTCAGGCAAGAAAATCCAATATTTCGACCCTGAATTGAACAAATCATATGTTCCTTACGTTATTGAAACATCTATCGGTGTTGACCGTATGTTCTTGTCTGTCTTCGCTCACTCTTACGAAGAAGAAACTCTTGAAAACGGCGAAACTCGTGTAGTACTTCACTTGCCGGCTCCTTTGGCTCCAATCAAAGCTGCTGTGATGCCGTTGGTTCGTAAAGATGGTCTTCCAGACAAAGCTCGCGAAATCATCGACTCTTTGAAATTTGACTTCAAGATGCAATATGACGAAAAAGACTCTATCGGTAAACGTTACCGTCGTCAAGATGCAGTGGGTACTCCATTCTGTATCACAGTCGATCACCAAACTCTTGAAGACAATACAGTTACAATCCGTCATCGCGACACAATGGAGCAATCTCGTGTTTCTATCGACGATCTTCATTCTATCCTTAATAAGGAAGTCAGCATGACAGAATTATTGAAAAAGTTATTATAATTTAACTTACACGCTAACTTTTCGATTATGAAGAATTTTAAATCAAAATTATTATCATTGTTGGTTGCTGTTTGCGCCATGGGTTTGTTCTCATCTTGCAACTACAACTCTTTGGTAGAACAACAACAAGGTGTAGATCAAGCCTGGGCAGAAGTCGAGACTCAATACCAACGCCGTGCTGATTTGATTCCTAACTTGGTGAATACTGTTAAAGGTTACGCTGCTCACGAATCAAAAACTTTGGAAAACGTTGTTGCTGCACGTAGCAAAGCTACTTCTATCAGTCTTTCTGCTGAAGACTTGACAGAAGAGAACTTGGCGAAGTATCAACAAGCTCAAGGTGAATTGTCAGGCGCATTGAAATCTCTTTTGGCTGTGACTGAAGCTTATCCTGATTTGAAGGCCAACGAAAACTTCCGCGACCTTCAAGTGCAATTGGAAGGTACAGAAAACAGAATCGCCACTGCCAGAACTCGTTATACTCAAATTGTTAAAGACTATAACGTAGCCATCAAGAAATTCCCGACATTGCTTTATGCAGGTTGGTTTGGCTTTGACCCTAAACCTCAGTTTAAAGCTGCTGAAGGAGCTGAAAAAGCACCAAATGTAGAATTTTAAAGAATAAAAGATGAAATATTTACCAATAGCAATCTTAATGTTGGTTATGGCATTTTTGCCCGCCTGTAATTCTACCGATGACAATTGGGACGATTACAAAGAATGGCGTGAGGTAAACGATGCTTGGTTACAGCAAAAGAAGGATCAAAAAGATGATGCTGGAAAAGCATACTACACAAAGGTTATTCCAGAACATGATCCTAACGCATACGTGTTGATTCACTATTTCAACGACCGTTCAAAGACTTTGGGCAATCTTTCCCCGATGATTACTTCAACTGTCGATGTGAAATATCATGGTCGCACTTATGATGATATTCCTTTTGATTCATCTTATACTTTAACTGCAGCTTACGGTGACAGCATTTATCGTACTCCGTTAAATTCCAGCATTATCAGCGGATGGAGAGTCGCTTTGATGGATATGCGTGTTGGGGATACTTGCGAAGTGATTATTCCTTATCAACAAGGTTATGGTCAAATGGGAAGTGGTCCTATCAAACCTTATTCAAACTTGATTTTCGGTATCAAATTGGTGGATATTCCGGGTTACGAAAAACCTGCAAAATAATTTGTAATTTTACAAACCTAAATATGAAGCACGATGTCTGAACAAGGCATCGTGCTTTTTGTTTTACTAATAGTGGTTGTTATGCGATTTATTGTTATCTTGCATTGCAAAAGAAAGGCTTGCAAATGATTCGAATTACAGTCATCATTACTTCTTTGTTGCTCTCGTTCAGCGCTCTTGCTCAGAATGAGAGTGTAGATTCATTGTCGCTTGAAAAGCAGGAGAGGGAGAAGCTGAAATTGGATTTGTCGGATAATTTAGGATCAAAACCTCAATGGCATCGGTCACAAGTATTGCCATTGCATCGTCATCAGTATGAGGAAAATTCGGCGATGAAACTCAAAGTTCCCGATTTGAACTTGAAGATAGCGGACAGTCCTTATCTTTTCCATTGGAGAAACGGTGGACTTGTCGGTAAAGTCAGCCGAGAAAATCTCCCTGGCATGATGGGCGTGGAAACAGGTGGATTTGCATTGAAACAGAACTTTGGAAAGTTATCCATAACGGCCTATGGTGAGGCCCTGAAATACGGCTATTATGGAGGGTTGTCGAAATCTTTTGGTTTTGGAGGAGCAATGACCTATAGGGCTAATGAGAAAATAAGTTTCACGTTATTTGGCAGTTACTATACTTCACCGGGATTTGCCACTCCGGGCATGGCAGGATATATGAATATCCCAACTTTTGGGGGTTATATAGACTATAGCTTCAATGACCGATGGGGCATGAAGGTCGGTGCGCAAAGCTACCGTTCTATGGCTGGTAATTATTGGCAGACTCAGCCCATTTTAACTCCATATTACAGAGTTTCGAAAGATGTAGAATTGGGTATTGATGTTGGTGGTATATTGTATCAACTTTTGAAATGGAACAAAGGTAAGAAAATGGGGCATTATGGCAATCCTACAATGGAACCTCCTTCAGCCCTGTACTTGCCAGTTGGTCCTGCAATGCCACCACCTCCTCATAATTGATTTCCCTATTTAGAAAATATAAGAAAACGGCCCGATGACTGATGTCGTCGGGCCGTTTTCTTATAGGGAATTCTACATTATCGTTTCAATTCTGTAGTGCAGCTTTGTTTGCCTAAGTAGAATGTTTTTGCTTTGATTAATTTGCCTTTGGCTTTGACAGGAGCAGTCCATAATGGAGAATCGGCTGTCGGTTCTGTGCCATTGGTAGTGTATCTGATTTCTGCTTCAGGATAAGGGCTGTTCATAATGAGTTTGCCGTTTTCTACAGCAATACCCGGCATCCCGATGTGGAAGTTGTAGCCGTCGGCTTTCAACTTAGGCATTACGTATGCGCCCAACATTCTGCTGAATTTTGCTTTGCTTTGACCCGGCAACAAGTCGCAGTTCCAACCACGTTCTGCCAATCCCAAAATTTTAGGGAATACATAGTATTCTACCATGTCGAAGTTGCGGATTGTTTCTGTAAACAATTGTGCCTGTACGCCCACGATGTTGCGTTTGGATTCTTCAGTCAACTGTACTTTACCTTTTTCAATGTTTGCCATATCCAATGGTTTGCCGTTGATGGTGGTGAAAGTAGATTGATAGATGTCAAACGGGCGTGCATCCCAGCTACGAAGTTCATCCACATATCCGCCCCAAGTCAAACCAGGTTCGTCTTGATGTGGATTGTAGGCAAGGTCAAGATAGAAGTTGCTCACGTTGCAAAGAATCACTTTGTAGCCATTGTTGGCGTTGGAGTAAGGAATAGTGTCGCCTTTCCATTCAGGAACGGTATTCCAGCAGTAAACACCTTCGAAACGCGGACGCAATTTCTTGTGAGTGGCTTCGCTGTGTTTCATGGCTGATTCTTGCCATCCACCAACTTTGTAACCTTTGTCTTCAATGATTTTTGAGAAATGGTCAATGAAATATTCTTCCACGTCGCGAGTGGTTTTCAATCCTTTTTCTGCCATGAATTTGTTCATGACAGGAGATTCTGCCCATGGGTTGCGAGGAACTTCGTCTCCGCCCACATGGATATAAGGCAATTCCACGTCAGCTTCCTGATACATCAAGATAATTTCATCCACGACCTTTTCCAAGAAACGGAAAGTACCTTCTTGTGCCACGTTCAACACATTGTCGTGATAGCCTTGAGCTGAGGTGTATTTTGAAGTGTCGTCATCATCCCAAACGATATATTCTTCAGCAGCTTTCAAGTCTGTGTCTTTCAAATTGTTGTAGCGTGCTTTCAATGATTTGATGATGGCGCGTGCGTGCCCCGGAGTTTCTACTTCTGGAATAATTTGTACACCGCAAGATTGTGCCAATTTCAAGAAATTGATAAATTGTTCGCGTGTGAAATAGCCGTTGGAAGTTGTTGTGAAGTCATTAGGATTACCGTTACCGTTGTAGAACTGGCACATGTAGTCTTTTTCACCGGTAGTCAAACCACGGCGAGCACCCACTTGTGTCAATTCAGGAATGCCGTTGATTTCCAAACGCCAGCCTTCGTCGTCGCAGAAGTGAAGATGCATGATGTTGATTTTGAACTCTGCCAATTTCTCAACCAAACGCATGGCATTTTCAGCTGTGGAGAAGTTGCGGGCAATGTCAAGCATCATACCGCGATAGTGCAAGTCTGCCCAGTCGCAGATTTCAGCGGTAGGAAGTTTGCCTTTGGCAGCATTTTTGGTGATGAGTTGTTGCAAGGTCTTGACACCGTTTAATACGGCATCTTTGCTGACACCCTTGATTTCAACACCGTTATTATTGATGTTCAATTCGTAGTATTCGTGATTGTCGCGAGCGGCAGCGTTTTTGGCTACAGAACGGCTCATCAATGAAAGTTGTATAGGTGTGCCGTTGGTCGCTGACATTCCAGCTTTGGCAAGGAATTTCTCAGCATAGTTCCTTTCGCGTTGTAGGATTTCGTCAGCCTTTACCGAAAATTTGCGGTTAAGTGACAATGTGCCGTCACCTTGTTTTACTTCCTTGACTGCAGGAAGAATTTCAAACGGATTTTCATATCCTTTCAAAGATGCAGGATTGATTTCCTCATTCTTGGCAAACATATAGGCTGCTGTAGGGTAGTTTTGTCTTTTCAGTACTACGTCTGAGCTTATCGGCTTACGGTTGATTTTTAGCGGACGTGCAGTTTGGTCGGTGGTGAAAGCGAAGTGTGCGCCGTCAGGACCGTAGCTGTACATATTCAAAAAACCTTTGGCTGAATATTTGATTTTAACTGATTTGCCTTTATGCAAACAGAAAGTGGCATCTTTCGGTGCTACTTTGAAATAGCCCGGTTGGATAATGGTAATCGTGAAAGGACAATTCTTATCAACAGTCATTGTGCGAGGAAATGAATTGAAATAGAATGCCCAATCGGCGTTCATGTTTTCATTGCTGATATTCTTGACCGTGAAAACGCAATCGTAGGTGTTGTCCTTGTTATTGCTAAGCAATTCCCAATCCAATGTGATTGGAGATTCTTTCACGGAAGCGAAGGCAAATAGAGGCATGAGTAAGGTGATAAATAATAGTAACTTTTTCATATTTAGAATAATAGATTTTATAATTGCTTGTTTTCTTTAATTTCGTCGGCAATCGTACGGCAGGCATCGTCAAGCAGGTCCAAAACATTTTCGAAACCTTCCGATCCGCCGTAATAAGGGTCAGGAATACAGTCGTGCCCTTTGTGCAGTCTGAAATATTTAGAGATTCCCACAATCTTCTTGCTTTCCTCGAGGGTAAAGGCAATGTCTTTCAAGTCGTCGAGGTTGGCATCGTCCATACCGATAATCTTGTCGAATTTCTCGAAATCTTCGTGTTTCACCTGACGGCTTCGGTGTGTCAGTTCTAAGCCACGCATACGGGCGTGCACTCGCATACGTTTGTCGGGAAGTTCTCCGCTGTGGTATCCCAAAATTCCTGCTGAATCCACTTCAATCAAATCACCCAAGTGTTCTTCTTCGATGATTTGTTCCATCACGCCTTGGGCAGCCGGAGAACGGCAGATATTGCCAAGGCAAACGAATAGTATCTTGTATTTCTGTCCTTTTTTTATTTCCATAAATTAAAGATAGTGCAAACTATGGTTCTCAATCAAATGCGGCTATTTGGTGTCGTAATGGTTGAACCTTTTTCCGCATTGATTGCATTTGTAATTGTCATTGTGATGGCGCAGTGCTATCATCATGATGAAGGCGGCTACTACCAATGCAATGGCCGTGATGTTTCCAATTGGGGAAATGAGTCCGAAATCTTTACCCCAACCCATATATAAACCGGGAATAAAGAGCAGTAATATTATTACAACATTATAAGTGGTGGTATGTTTTGGACGGACCAATGGTTGGGTGTCCTCGCTACCACATTTTGGACATAGCGGAAGAATTGCTTTCCTGGATTCCATGACTGGAGTAATAATCGCTTTAGCCTTGTCAAAATTCTTGTCGTAAACATAGACGGCAATGCCAGTAAAAGCGCCGTATGCACCTGTAACTTGATCTTGCTGTTCGTCGTGAAGACGTGATGCAATACCCTGTTCATTCAAAAGACTGACAATTTCATCAGCCAGAATGGTGTTGTCGCATTTGACTAATAATTTTTCCGTTGTGCTCATAATATTGTAGATTCTAAATTCTCTTTATTCCCGGTTTACGGGGCAAATCAAGTGTTACTTGAAATTAACCTTGATGCTTGTGCCATTCTTGCTTTCGTTGTTGGCACGATCAAGAGTGGTAACAACGTAGGTGTATTCGCCTTTTTTGTCAGCAGGCAATACATATTCGTTGGTATAAGTAACGGCTTGGATGGCAGCTGCACGGTTCAAGTCAACAGTTTCACCTGCTTTGAAGCTATAAATCACGAAAGAACGTGCTTGTTGCATCACGTCTTCTGATTTAGCAGGTTCCCATTGCAATTTGTTGTTTACTTGTTTTAGGTTGATAACGTTTTCAGGAGCCACGTTGTCAATCCAAGGGTAGTTCGGAACAAGGGCAATGGTAGATTGTTGGTTGTTGGCCAAAGAA
>JAHHQT010000077.1 GCA_020026215.1 Muribaculaceae bacterium | reverse complement strand
CTATTGGCTTCTGTAGAAAAGTTAGTTAAAGTCATCACTACTTTCTCTATCGTCACATTAGGTTGGATTATATTCCGTTCTCCAAATATCACCGAAGCATGGCTATATATCAAGCGAATGTTCACAACCTTCACCTTCAGCATACCTACTAATGACAAACGAGTTTGTGCATTTATCGTCATCATGTTTACTGTGGAATGGCTGATGCGCAAGCACAATCATTCCTTCGACATTGGAGGAGTTGTCAAGTCCAGAACATTACGTCACTCTATCTATTACACAATCATTGTCGTAATATTTATGTATTTGAGTTCCAGCGAAGACTTCATCTATTTTCAATTTTAACTGAACAAAACATGAAACGATTACACCGATTCTCCATAAAATTGATGATAGCAACAATACCTATAGTATTGCTGATGATAGTATATACAATATGTGATCCTTTCAAGATTATTCATCCGCAAGTACCTTTCTACCCCCAAGAGGGTTATCGCGGTGTAGAACTCAACTCGCAATATATTACGTTTAAAACATACGAAAAATTATATTCCACCGAAAATTACGATTCTTACATCTTTGGTAATTCTCGCAGCGAGCACTTCAGAATTGAAGATTGGCAAAAGTATATTGGCAAGAATACCCATTGCTACCATTTTAACAGTTCAGCAGAAACTCTCTATACCATGGCTCGCAAAATGCAATATATTGATGAAAAAGGGCAGCGAATCCAAAATGCATTAATTTCTTTCGATACGGATATGTTCATTCAGAAAGAGTCTATGCAAATGCTGCCGCCGGAATTAAGCGACAACAACTATTTTAGATTACAAATGGACTGTTTCATCAAATTTTTGAATGCCAAATTTATTTACGCTTATTTTTATCATCAAATCACTGGCAACATTTGCGATGCCACTTGGGAAGTAATGAAAGATGATTACATCTATTACGATTACAAAACCAATGAAATTGCCTATCGCGTGAACGAAGAGGAATTGCAGAACGACATGGTACGCTTACGCCGTTTCAGAGAAGCGGCACGCCCCGATTCCGTTTCATTCCCAGAACTGAACGAGACACAAAAACAACGATTAATCACCATGCGCGATATTCTCAAAAGACACAACAGCAATTATAAGATTGTGATTAATCCGCTTTGGAACAAGATAAAAATAAACCCCGAAGACTTATCCTTCTTAAAGGAAATCTTCGGAGCTGATAAGATTTATGATTTTTCGGGAGTAAACGAAATTACTACCAATATCAATAACTACTTTGAATGGTCACATTTCCGTCCGAAAGTGGCACGGAAAATCATGCAAACCATTTACGCAAAGGAAGACTCTATTCCTTTACAATAAGAACTGTAGCATAAGCCGACATCCCCTCGCCACGACCTGTAAAGCCTAATTTTTCAGAAGTTGTTGCCTTGACAGATACACAATCTACATCAACGTCCATACAATTAGCCAAGACTTGGCGCATTTCAGGAATATGTGGATTTAGTTTTGGTTGTTCAGCACAAATAGTCAAATCTGTATTACCTACAGAATAGCCATGAGTCTTCAATAATTTAACCACCTCAACCAATAGTTTCTTACTATCGATACCCTTGTAACGAGGGTCAGTATCAGGAAAGTGGAAACCGATGTCACGCAAAGCAGCAGCACCCAACAAAGCATCACACAATGCATGGATAGCCACGTCTGCATCACTGTGTCCCAACAATCCTTTTGTATGTGGAATCAATACACCGCCTAGCCAAAGTTCTCTATCTTCGACCAACTTGTGCACATCATACCCAAAACCTACGCGAAAATTACACTTTCCCATATTAACGACGACGTCCCATTAAGTTTTTCAATCCGTCCATATCAAATGTTAGCGAAAAACGCAATGTTTGGTCTAACGGGCTATTTTGAGCAGTAGCAATCATATAGGCTGCATCCAATTGAATGACATTCAATGAGAAACCAGCACCAAAAGAGAAGTACTGACGACCACCTTTGTATTTATTTTCGTAAAAGTAGCCTGTTCTGACAAAGAACTGTTGATTATAGTTGTACTCAGCACCAACTGAGAATGTGATTTCTTTTAATTCTTCTGAGAATCCGCCAGGAGCATCAGAGAATGATTTGAAAATACCGGAGATTGAAGATGTATTTCTCCAGTCTTCCAATGCTGTTTCGTATGCATCAATATCGTCTATGCCATCTTCTGTCTTATAGTCTGACTGGCGTGGACGAGTCGGAACTAACAATTTATTAATATCAAATGACAAGGCAATGTTATTGTAAGCCGCTATTGGGAAAGTAAATGTAGTACCCAAGCGCAAGTTAGTCGGCAAGAAAGCTGGGTCGTTACCATCGTTATAAGAAACCTTAGAACCAATGTTTGAGATATTGAAACCCCAAGACCATTGACATTCATTTCTGCCGATGATAGGATATTTGGTCATAAAACCGGAGATGTCAGCAGCAAATGCAGAAGCTCCTGACTTTTGTTCTGCAGAATAAGCATCGCTAAATGCCAAATCTGAATAGATATAACGCAAAGCAACACCCATAGAAAAACTTTCAGACAATTTACGAGAATAACCCAAGTCAAATGATAATTCGTAAGGGTTCACAGAGTTGATTTCAACACCTGAATCATCTGTTAATTTCACTTCACCCAAAGAAAAATAGCGCAATGATGCACTCACTGCCTGATTGTCACTGCCACCAAATTTCCAGTAACCAGACAAGTTCGCCAAATAGATATCATTGACCAATTTACGCAACCAAGGAGTGTAAGACAGACTGACAGCCGCTGAACTATAGGCGAAAGCGTACTTTGAAGGGTTCCAATATTGAGAATAAGCATCCGGTTCAGTAGCGACTCCCAAGTCACCCATAGCAGCACCACGAGCATCCGGAGCGATAGCCAAAGAGGTTACACCTGTTTGTACCGGGTTAAACTGATTTTTCTGGTTGTCACCTGCTACCATTGAACAAGGATACAGACAACAAGCGATGAGTATTGTTGAGATTAATTTTTTTCTATTCATTCAATCTTATTTTTTACATCAAGACAATATACCTATTAAACTAAAAAACATTGATTTTATTGCTTCAAAACGGCTATTTTTTTAATCGGTGTTCCTATGCCATCAACCACTCCATAGACATTATAGATGCCTGGAGCCAAGCGATTCCCCTTATTGTCATTCAAATTCCATTCAAAAGGGAATGAAGTGATGGAACTATGAAAATAGACATTGTTGAAATCATCAGTCACAAAAATTTCAGCATTATCCACGCTTCCGTTTTCTGTATCAACCATGATAGTTGCTATATTGGTCAATGCTTTTTCCAATACTTCAATTTTATATATAGGTTTTGTATTTTCTACAATAAATGATAAAGTCTTGCGTGCGATATTTCCATAAATATCACAAGCAGTCAACTCTACTGTATGCTTGCCTTCTTTCATTGAATAGACAGGCACTTCCACATGACCAGAATTACTGCTGGTTGAGTAATAATTCTTGATAGGAACAATTGTCTTACCATTATCAATAATCAACTTCATGGTTGAAACCAACAAACTTTCAGAAGAAGACAAGATGCCAGAATCGTCAGACAAGTTAGCAAAGACCGTAAAGTCTGAGCCAACAACGTCACCGTCTGCAAATTCAGGAGAATCAATATACATAGTTTCGATAACAGGATTAGTTACATCATTTCCTTCTACATTTCTAGTCATATCAATTGACATTGAATCATTACTACCAGAACAGATATAACCATTATTATCTACAGCAAACATTCTCAAAATCAATTTTCCCGAAGTGGAGGATACAAAAGGAGGGATTATGAGTTCTGCATCAAAAGCCCCATTGACCACTGGCGCATTGATTTCCATCAGTTCTTTACCACGGTCATATAAATCGGTATTCTCTAAATTCCCAGTTTCGGGGTTACGCAATTGAGTTTGTGTATATTTGTAATCTGGCTCAAAAATTTTAATGGATACAGAGCCGTTAAAATCTCCTAAACTTGTGCCGTCAACATCTTTAATCAAACCTTGCAAAGCCACCTTTTCTCCCAAGCCGACCTTGACCATCGTATCATTAGGTTTGACAGCAACTCCATTGATTGTCGAAACAAATACTTGATTCTTAGGCAAATCCAAAGGCAATGAAGGATCTCCAATCACAAAATATTTCATATGGTTGAATGAATCTTCATTGAGATTATTCTTTGCATCAACAAAGATTCTACCAATAGATTTGTCACCTTGATAATAGGCTTCATCCTTTACCAAAGACAAGCCAAAAGAGTTGGACAAGTTACCGTTCATATTGATATAAACAGGACGAGCCGCCGCTATCCCCGCAATGACACCTCCATTCGGATTCAATAATAATTTTGAAAGGAAGTTTGGAGAACCATTGTCAAAACGGGACACATCACAAGACGAGAAATACATAAATGGCATCACAGGATAGTGAGTCATTTCAGACTGCACCATATTCAATAATACCGCAGACTTGGTCAATGATATTGGATTGGAGTGACCAATGAACAAACCAAAGTTCTGTCCATATTTCAACAGCTCTACAAAACGATTTCTAGTTTCATTAACGTCTCCATAGGCCTGTGTATATAATTTGCTAATATTAACATCGAAAGACTGAGAAGACCTCAATTTTTGTACAAAGGATTCAGACTGTGCCATGTGGGAATTATTGTCCCCCTCCTCGCCAATTACGAACACATTGTTCTTCCAGACTGATGTCTCATCATTCGATTGTGACAAATAGCGGATAACCTTATCCACATAGATATCTGCATCTTTCAATGAAGAGAAAGGCAGTCGACCTACAGAAATGCACATATCCTGATTCCTTAAAATAATATCAGTATCTTCCAAGTATCCGAAAAAGTCATCACTCATATAGCTGGAAACCTGTGATGACGCATCTTCAGTTTGGTAGGTCATCAAAGCATCAAAACTATTCTCATCGGCGTACAACATACGATTATCGTATGAGCCTGTACCCATTAACAACAAGTATTTGAACTTTTTGGAGTCACGATGATAGAACATATTACACAATGAACGATAGGCCATTGCCGAACGTGCACCACTTGAGAATTCATTAAAGATTAAATTTTGGTCCAACACCAAGACTTCCATACCACGAACATTTCTATTAAATTCTGCCAATCGTTCTGCGGCAGGTTGCAATTCAGAATTGGTGATAATGACCATATTTGGAGTAGCCAATCCATGTATATTTTGGTTCGACACTTTACCCTCAAACTTTGGATGTTTTTGAGTTTTGTTCAAGTCAAAATAAATGAACTTGCCCCACTTGCTAATTTTACCATAGGAAAAATCAGCTGTACCGTCAGCTTGCGGAACATTGATACAATTTCTGACTGCAAAATTCTTGTTTCTTGCGCTGCCATATTCATCTACCAACCACATTTTGATAGAGTTTCCCAATTTACTGCTGATTACTTCGTTTTTGTTTAATTCAAAATATCGAACAGTTTGTGCAGAATCGGCAGGAATCGTATTTTGTGCATAGTAGGTTAATGACACATAGTCTTCCCAACAACGCGAAATCACCCCATTGGCGATAGAGACTTGGAATTTCAAGGAAATTTGGTCAGCACCGTTTTGGAAATTTGCGCCAGGCATCCAGCATCTAATAGGCAACAAAGAATATTCAAGCTGGTCAATGTAAGTATTGGCATATAAATAATTGGCAATGTCGTGTGTCACATTTCCATCACCATTTAACTTTACGTTTACCGTCATTTTCTGATTGCCATACATGGCAAAATTGGAAGCGACAGTTACATTTCCCTGATTAGAAAACAGAGGGACACGTATGTCGTATGTTTTTTGTTTACCGATAGACAAATAGTCATCACCTATGAAACGTCCACCAGTCATTGCCGGGTTATACAATTCCTCATCTTGGTACCATGCCGTCAAACCGACATCCAATCGTCGGGCATCCCCAGAGATAGTGGCAGAAGACAAATCCTCCACATTTTTTGCAGTGTAGGCTGAATTATCGGTAATGAAATAATAACCATACTTCGAATAGTTATTTTGAATAGGAATTAAAGCTTTGGAATCCGGTGTCAGATATAATGAGTCCTTGACAGCTCCTTTGGCATAGAAATACACTTTATTGCCATGGTGATAAATAGCATTCTGTTCAAGGTCATCATCATAACCTTTAGAAAGACTTTCTGACTCTGCAAAACCGCCCTGACCAAAGATTTTGATATCTTTAGGATTTTTAAATCCCATTTTTCGCAAATCGTCGTACGACAATTCATGAATACCACTTTCCTGCACACTAATCTTTTCCCAATTGCCTTCGGCCAATGGATTAGTGCGTTCATAAGACACAACAGCACTTGCCTGCATAAAAGCAGACAAGGCCATAACTGTAACCAAAATTTTATATTTCATCTATATCCCTTTACTTGATTTTAAGATTCAATGATTCTTGAGCCTCAATATTGGCTGTAATATGCATATCAATTTTTAAAACAATCGGCTGCTTGCTGATTTTCATAATCACATAATCCCCAATCTTCATGGTAAAGTATTTGCTGACATACTCTATTAATTGGTCAATGCGTTGTTTGGCATCTGACAAGTCGCATTTTTCAACAGATTGTGAATCAATAAAGATTTCAGCTGTATTTTGATACTTCTCAAGGTCAAAAAATTCGCCGACAATCGCAGCACCGTCAAAAGCTGTAGCCAATGCCCAAGGTGCTTCTGCGTTCTTCAACTGCTCGCGTACATCGACAGCCTCAGTCATCAAAAACAGACCTATGGCATCATAATATCTTGAAGCGAATTTAGCAGCTATATTTTTCCCTAAACGGCACATACGGAAACCCACATATACCTCACTTTTGAATTCAGAAGAAAAACTTGGAATAAAAAAAGGTTTCCCACTTTTTTGCAATGTAGAATCGGGGAAAAGGTCCACTACCGGACCTGTAGGCAATTCTATATCTGTTATCTTAATAAGTTTCACTTTTTCGCATTAATTCTATTATACATCACAGCCAAATGAGCATAGATAGAAGTGTTTTGAATCACTACATCTTCGCTAACTTTAATTCTAAACGGAGTAAAATTCCAAATGGCTTTCACACCACATTCCTCCAATAAATGAGCTGATGATTGAGCATGTTCGACAGGAACTGCAAGGACTCCAATTTCCGCCTTGTACTGCTTTTGGCGTGCTTCCAATTCTGAAATATCATAAATAGGAACTCCGCAAATGTTTGTTCCGATAATATCAGGATTCACATCAAAACCGGCAACAATGTGCAAACCATATTGAATCAAACCAGAGTCTTGAATCAAAGCAGCACCCAAGCTACCGACACCAATCATAAAGGCACTATGATCTTCGTGGAAACCAAGGAAGTTTGACAATTCAGTTGCCAATTGTTCCACTTGATATCCAATACGTGTTTTACCCTTAATGTTTAGAAAATATAAGTCTTTTGCTATTTGAGATGCATCTACATTTATTTTTTTTGAGATTTGTGTAGAAGATACATACTCTATATTTTGGACACGAAGCATATTCACATAAGCCAAGTACCAAGGCAAACGTCTTAGTGTCGGCTCTGGAAGCAACGCTGCTCTACTCTCTTCACTCATAGTGATTTATTAATTTTTGATAATTTACAAAAATACTATTTTTTTCGAAATTTACCAAATCACAAGGTGCAAATACTCTTAATTTTATTCGTCTGCAACTGCCAATCTTTGGGCTTTTGTGGACTCATTTACACCATCCGTACTGATAGATGCACGATACAAATAAATTCCTCGTGCCACTCGTACCCCTGCTCCATCTCGCAGATTCCAGGTGACTGGCATTGATGTGTACATATCACTTCTTCCTGTTGATGTCGTGGTCCAAACTTGATGTCCGGCCATGTCATACACAGAAATAGTCACAGTTACCAATGCATCAGGACGATTATGTTTGATATAAAAATTAGCTTCGGTTTTAGCAGGATTGGCATCAGTATAAATACGTGTCACCTCTGGAGAAAGCCCTTTCACGACATTAAAACTAATGGTTTTCACAGAAGAATTCCCCTCATTGTCCCATACACGCAAACGCAAAGTATGCGGTCCTTCCGACAACTCTTCCATCTGATAGTTGATGTAGCCAGTCTTTTCAGTATCCTCTGTATAGAAGGTTTCCAACCCGCTGAAGGTCTCCTTGCCATCCAGCAACAAAGTCATGTCATGTCCAATTCCAACAGATGACAAGTTGATGCCCGATTTGTCATAGACTTCGGCAATGAAATATGGAATTTCATTGACATTCTGTCCGTCCTTGAATTCTGCAGTATTCAATGCCATCAATCGAATATCAGGACCAATGGTATCCAATTCAGCAGTTTCATCATAGCCATAGACGTAGAAATCAGTAGTACAACCTTGAGCATCAAAGCCTTTTTCAGCAGATTCTGCGTATAGACTAATCAAACCTGGACGATAATTATTGCTGATTTCCATAGGCATCTTAAACTTCACATTAAATTCTCCGTTAGTCAAGGTATCGACACCGACATACAAACGGTTGGAATGTTCTTCATAAGTCATTTCCAAGCCAGAATCAGCATCCCCCTCTCCATTACCATGAGTAGTGACTGATTCTTCGGCATCGTATACCAACGAATGCACAAATCCACTCATATCATGGATTCTCTTTCCGTCCAAATCTTCAATATGACCTTTCAATGAGACTAATTGACGCGCTTTCAATTCCGGTGGATTCTCAGCATCAATCGGCTGGTCATTGAATGTTTCAGCCTCGACGTTATATTTTGGATATTTCAATCGCATGGCAGGATCACCAATCAAACTATATT
>JAHHQT010000008.1 GCA_020026215.1 Muribaculaceae bacterium | reverse complement strand
AATTATTATAATTAAAAGTTATTTCCTACCTTTATATATAAAATATTAATAAATAAATCCAAAAATATTATGAACACAAAACAATTAGCTCAAGTTATTATCGGTATTGTCATTTTAGTAATCTGTGGTTTAGGCCTTTTCATTGCAGTTCCTTATTACAACGTATGGCAACAGGAAATGTCAGGTCGTGCTGAATTTGCAAAAGCTGAACAGAACCGTAAAATTAAGATTGAAGAGGCAAAAGCCAATCTTGAAGCAGAGAAACTCAACGCCCAGGCTGAAATCGAAAGAGCTAAAGGTGCTGCCGAAGCCATCAGAATCGAAAACGGAAGTATCACTCCTACTTATATCCAATATCTATGGGTACGCCAACAAGCTAATTTGGGCGATAAGGCTGTGATTTACATCCCGACCGAAGCCAACCTTCCAATCCTTGAAGCATCGCGCAAGGTAGAGAAATAACAACTCAAATAAATACAATAAAGAAAACGGTACCCGAAATTCGGATACCATTTTCTTTATTTATGTATGTCCTATTATTTTTGGATAAGACCTTTACCTGACATTTCAGCAGGTTGTTCCATACCCATAATTTGTAGCAATGTAGGAGCAACGTCAGCCAATTTACCGTTTTCGATTTTAGCTTCAGTGTTCTTAGTTACATAGATACAAGGAACCGGGTTCAATGAGTGAGCAGTGTTAGGAGTACCGTCAGCATTGATTGCGTTATCACAGTTACCGTGGTCAGCAATGATGATAACTTCGTAATCGTGAGCTTTGGCAGCTTCTACTGTTTCTTTCACGCATTGGTCGATAGCAACAACAGCTTTTTGGATAGCTTCGTAAATACCTGTGTGACCCACCATATCACCGTTAGCATAGTTGACAACGATGAAATCATATTTTTCCTTACCGATAGCTTCCACCAATTTGTCTTTCACTTCGTATGCGCTCATTTCCGGTTTCAAGTCGTATGTTGCTACCTTTGGAGAAGGAACAAGGATACGGTCTTCGTTTTCGTATGGAGCTTCGCGACCACCGTTGAAGAAGAATGTTACGTGAGCGTATTTTTCAGTTTCAGCGATGTGAAGTTGAGTTTTGCCATTGTTAGAAAGATATTCGCCAAGTGTGTTTCTTACGTTTTCTTTTGGGAATAGTACGTGAACGCCTGTGAATGAAGAATCGTACGGAGTCATGCAATAGTATTGCAAGTTAGGAATAGTCTTCATTCCTTCTTCTGGCATATCTTGTTGAGTCAATACAACAGTCAATTCTTTTGCACGGTCGTTACGATAGTTGAAGAAGATAACTACATCGCCTTCTTTGATAGTTCCGTCAACAGAAGAGTTGTTGATTGGTTTTACGAATTCGTCAGTAACATCTTCGTCGTATGATTCTTGCATAGCCTGAACCATGTTGTCGCATTGTTTACCTTTGCCTTCAACCAACAAATCATAGGCTTCCTTTACACGGTTCCAACGTTTGTCACGGTCCATAGCATAGAAACGACCGATGATAGATGCGATTTTACCTGCTGATTTAGCGCAGTGAGCTTCAAGTTGTTCGCTAAAGCCTTTACCGCTCTTAGGGTCAGTATCACGACCATCCATAAAGCAGTGCAAGAATACTTTTTCCAAATTGTATTCTTTAGCAATGTCGCAAAGAGCAAAGATGTGCTCCAATGAGCTGTGTACACCGCCTGTTGAAGTCAATCCCATGAAGTGGATTGCTTTGCCTGTTTCTTTTGCATAACCGAATGCAGACTTGATTTCTTCATTATTAAGAATTGATTTGTCAGCAATTGATTTGTTGATTTTCACCAAATCTTGATAAAGTACACGACCTGCACCAATATTCAAGTGTCCTACTTCAGAGTTACCCATTTGTCCATCAGGCAAACCTACGTTTTCGCCACTCGCTTGTAATTGAGAGTTAGGATAAGTTTTCAACAATGAATCCCAGTAAGGAGTCGGAGTTGAAAAGATTACATCACCCTTAGTATGGTTGCCAATTCCCCAACCATCCAAAATCATTAAAAGAGCCTTTTTACTCATAATATATCAGTTTAAATGTTTTTACGTTTAGTTAATTTTTGCAAAGTTAATAATTCGTTGTTAACTTTCTGCAATTATAATCAAGTAATTAAACAAAAACCGTGCCTATGATTTTTTTCATGGCACGGTCAATATGTATTAAAATACGATTCAAATATTGGTCAAAACAACGACTATGCATCAACTTGTGCACGCAACGCATTTTCTTCAATGAACTCGCGGCGTGGAGCCACATCCTCGCCCATCAACATTGAGAAGATTCGGTCTGCTTCGGCAGCATCGTTCAATGTGACTTGACGCAAAATACGGTTTTCAGGGTCCATAGTAGTTTCCCAAAGTTGTTCAGGGTTCATTTCACCCAAACCTTTGTATCGTTGAATCTTCACTGAACGTTCGTCACCTTTACCGTAAGTCGTGATAAAGTCATTCAACTGCTTGTCAGTCCAGCAGTATTCTTCCACAGCTCCCTTTGAACATTTGTACAACGGTGGTGTAGCCAAATACAAGTAACCTTTTTCGATAATCGGACGGATACGACGGAAGAACAAGGTCATCAACAATGTAGCAATGTGGGCACCATCCACATCGGCATCGGTCATCACAATCACCTTGTGATAACGAAGTTTGCTAATGTTTGGAGCTTTGCTGTCTTCTTCAGTACCGATGGTCACGCCCAACGCCTTGAAGATGTTGGTGATTTCCTGACTGTCGAAGATTTTGTGTTCCATTGCCTTTTCAATGTTCAAGATTTTACCACGCAATGGCAAAATAGCTTGGAATTGACGGTCACGACCGCTCTTTGCAGAACCACCTGCTGAATCCCCTTCGACAAGGTACAATTCGCAGTCTTCTGCTGTACGTGATGAACAGTCTGCCAATTTACCGGGAAGACCGCCACCTGACAACGGAGATTTGCGTTGTACTTTCATACGAGCGTTGTAAGCAGCATGACGAGCCTGAGCGGCAAGAACCACTTTCTCAACGATAGCCTTGGCTTGTTTCGGATGTTCTTCCAAGTAATTGCGCAATGCTTCGCTCACTGCTGTCTGAACAGCTCCGATAACTTCAGAGTTACCCAATTTTGTCTTGGTCTGACCTTCGAATTGAGGTTCCAAAACCTTAACAGAAACAACGGCTGTCAAACCTTCGCGGAAGTCATCACTGGCGATATCGATTTTCACCTTTTCAAGCATCTTGGAATCTTCGGCGTATTTCTTCAAAGTTGAAGTCAAACCGCGACGGAAACCAGTCAAGTGAGTACCACCTTCTATAGTGTCGATGTTATTTACATAAGAATAAACGCATTCGTTGAAAGTTGTGTTGTAAGTGATCGCCACTTCAACAGGAATACCTTGGCGTTCAGTATTGATGTAGATAACGTCTTCAATCAAGTGTTCTTTGTTAGAATCAATGTAGGCAACAAATTCCTTCAACCCTTCTTCTGAATGAAAGATTTCCTTTTTAGGATTGCCTTCAGCATCGATGTTGCGCATATCCACCAATGACAACTTGATACCTGCATTCAAGAATGCCAAGTCGCGCAAACGGTGAGCCAAAACAGAATAGCTGTATTCAGTTGTTTCAGTAAAGATGGTTGGGTCCGGTTTGAACATTATCTTTGTACCTGTAATGTCAGTGTCACCGATGATTTCAACTGGTCCTTTCGGATGACCATATGCATATTCCTGCATATAGACGTGTCCATTACGACTGATTTCAGCACGCAAATAAGATGACAACGCATTCACACAAGAAACACCGACACCATGCAAACCGCCGGAAACCTTGTATGAGCCTTTATCGAATTTACCTCCGGCATGAAGTACTGTCAATACGACTTCCAAAGCTGACTTGTTCAACTTTTCGTGCTTATCAACAGGGATACCACGACCATTATCGACTACTGTAATTGAATTGTCAGCACCGATAGTCACCTCGATATGATTGGCATATCCTGCCAATGCTTCATCGATAGAGTTATCTACAACTTCATAAACCAAATGATGTAAACCCTTTGGACCTGTATCGCCTATATACATAGACGGGCGTTTTCTTACCGCCTCAAGTCCTTCAAGCACTTGTATATTACTCGCGCTGTAATCTTTATTGTTTTGTTCCATAATTCAAATTTTACGTCCACCAACCGCTATTCACCGTACCTCAGAACGCACGAAAACGGAATGGTGCATATAAGCATACAAAGATACAAAATAAATTGAATTTTTGAGCAGAGTTTTAAGAATTTATATATAATGTAGGATGTGATTTCCATATTAAATAAATACCGTATTTCTCGGCATAACCATTCACGACAAAATGCAAATCGGCTAATATTTTAATTCATTGGCAAATAAAAAGCATTTGAAGTTTCGAAAGTTCAGCAAATTTTTCTATCTTTGCACCCAGTTAAAGATTAATGAGAATTCGCAGTATTTTAGACGCGATTGAAGATTTTGCCCCTCGCGCTTTGCAAGAAAGCTACGACAACGCAGGATTGCAGGCAGGCGATGCGACAAATGACTGTACAGGAGTACTCCTGACGCTCGACGTTTCCGAAAGAACCGTCGACGAGGCTTGTGAGCGTGGCTGTAACCTCATTGTATCCCATCATCCGCTTTTGTTCAAAGGCGTAAAAACAATTTCCCCTACTACATCAACAGGCAGAATTCTGATAAAGGCCATCAAGAACGACATTGCCATTTATGCCGCGCATACCAATTTGGACAATGCCCGCAATGGTGTGTCCTATCGCATGGCTGCCAAGCTGGGACTGACCGACATTCAGACGCTTGAGCCTCAACAGGAGACTTTGGCGAAGATTGCCGTGTTCGTTCCCGACGAATATGCCGACAAGGTGGCACAAGCCTTATTTGAAGCCGGAGCAGGCGAAATTGGCGACTACAAGTCATGCTGTTATCGCACCAAAGGTATCGGCTCTTTCGAACCGAACGAAGAGGCAAATCCGTTCATCGGTAAAAACGGAGAAGTTTGTCATACCGAAGAAACAAAGATTGAAGTCATTATTCCAACTTGGAAGGTGGGCCATGCCATTCGCAACATGATTGCCGCACACCCATACGAAGAACCTGCGTATGACGTGTTCCCATTGAAGAACGCTAACCAATACAGCGGTTCGGGCGTGGTTGGCAACATCGAGCCTGTCCGTCTGGAAGAATTTTTGAATAAAACAAAAACAATATTCAACGTCGGCGCCATCCGCTATGCAGGCGACAAGGAACAGACCATTCGCCGTGTGGCTCTATGTGGTGGAAGTGGCGCTTTCCTCATTGGAAAGGCCATTGCATCCGGTGCAGACCTTTACATCACAGGCGACGTGAAATATCACGATTTTACCACCCATGAAGGACAAATCGCAATTGCCGACATAGGACATTACGAAAGCGAGCAATGTACAAAAGAAATTTTTTATGAAATTATTCAGAAAAAATTTCCTAACTTTGCGACCCATTTTGCTGAAACAGACACAAATCCGATTAATTATTTATAAGCTATGGCTATAGAAAAAATAAAAAACGAAAAGGAACTTACTGTAGAAGAACGCTTGAAAGCCGTTTATGATCTACAAACTTTATTGTCGGAAATCGATCGTATCAAAACTCTTAGAGGTGAACTTCCATTGGAAGTAAAAGACCTTGAGGACGAAATCGAAGGTTTGAACACACGTATCCAAAACTTCAAGAACGAAGCTGAAGAACTACGTAAAGGCATCATTGCCAAAAAAGCTGAGATTCAAGAATCTCAATCAGCAATCGACAAATATTCAGAACAACAAAACAACGTTCGTAACAACAAAGAATTCGATTTCTTGGCTAAAGAAATTGGTTTCAAACAATTGGAAATCGAACTTGCAGAAAAACGTATCCGTGAATATTCTGACATGCAAGAAAAGAAAATCAACGACATCCAAAACGCTCAAAGCGACTTGGAAGACCGTCAACAAATTCTTGCTGAAAAGAAAGCAGAACTTAACGAAATCGTTTCTGAAACTAAACAAGACGAAGAAAAACTTCGCGAAGAAGCTAAAGAAGTTGAAACTAAAATTGACGCTCGTCTTCTTAAAGCATTCAAACGCATCCGTAGCAACGCACGCAACGGCTTGGGTATCGTAACTGTTCAACGTAATGCTTGTGGTGGTTGCTTCAACCGTATCCCTGCACAACGTCAAATGGAAATCAAGATGCACAAGAAAATCATCGTTTGCGAATACTGCGGTAGAATTATGATTGACCCTGAATTGGCAGGCGAACAAGAAATTGTACGTTAATCCAACGATTTCATAAAATACAGAAAAGGCGATGAGTTCTCTCACCGCCTTTTTTATATCTTCTAAATTCGATTCTAATATTTTCCCGAACGGATGCGATAAAGCGTTTCCTTGGTCAGATTCAGATAGGAAGCCAGTTGTGAAACTGAAATCACTTCCAGAATATGCGGAAAGCGTTCAATCGCCCAATTATAACGGTCGCGGGCATCCATACGCAACATGAACAGATGCTCTTCCAAATATTCGGTATATTTGATGAGCGCAATATTCAGGAACTGACGGAACTTGTCAGTAGAATGACTTTGAAACGTACCCAACGTACTGATAGGCACATAGCAAATTTCTGTATCTTCAAGAAACTGTACAAACATGGTCTGCTTATTCTTGCGCATCATGGATTGAGGACGCACCAAGAACTGTCCTTCAAAAGAAAATGCATAGTTATATTCCGTTCCCTTTTCCACGTAGAATGTGCGTGCAGCCCCTCGGTTGATGTAGAACATATATTGCAAAATTTCGTTCTGTCCGTCAAGAACATAACGCTTCTTGAAGGTGCGCCAAGTCAGCATCTCAAGGAATTTCTGTTCTTCCTCGGGAGTAAAGCTGAACATCGCCCTCATTTCATCCAGAAAACGGGGACGCTTTACTATGCCTATTTCATCGGTTTTCAAGGAGTTTCGTTACGTATTGTTTCACATTGTCCATCAACCACGACGGAGTGGAAGTAGCACCGCAAATGCCGATGGTTTCCACATTCTCCAGCCATTTTTCGTCAATGTCGTGTTCGGAATAAATCATTTTCGTATTCGGATTGACCGACTTGCATTCAGTATAAAGAATCATACCGTTACTGCTCTTCTTACCACTGACAAAAAGAATCAGTTCGTGCGCTCCTGCAAACTTATGCAAACGAGGCATACGGTTAGCCACCTGACGACAGATAGTGTCGTGACACTCAAATTCGCCTTTCGGCTGGCGGCGCATGATTTCCTCTTCGATTTCCTTCAAGCCTTCGCGTGATTTCGTAGTCTGTGAATACAAGGCAATATTTCTGCTGAAATCCACCTTATCCACACCCGAAATATCCTCAACGACCACAGCCTCGCCACCGGTCTGACCGACCAAACCGTTTACTTCGGCATGGCCCAACTTCCCGTAAATGACGATTTGCGGATGAGCCTCTGAGGTGAACGACTTGTGTATGCGCTGTTGCAATTTCAAGACCACAGGGCAAGTGGCATCAATGATTTCGATACCATTTTGGCGTGCTATTTCGTAAGTTGTTGGAGGCTCACCGTGTGCGCGCAAAAGCACCTTTACATTATGCAGATTCTTCAAATCTTCGTGGGTAATCGTAATCAAGCCTTTTTGCTTCAAGCGTTCCACTTCATTTGAGTTATGCACAATATCGCCAAGACAATACAATGTGCCCGACTTTTCCAATTCCGCTTCCGCCTTGCGTATGGCTGTCACCACACCCGGACAGAACCCGGAATCACTGTCTATTTCTACATGAGCCATAAATCCATCATTATTTCGTTAGTCTGTTGAACAGGTCAAGCAGCCATGCATCCTGTTCTTCGATAGTCATATTTGAATTGTCAAGTACCACTGCATCTTCTGCCTGGCGCAACGGACTTTCCTCACGATGAGAATCAATGTAGTCGCGTTCGCAAACATTCTTATAGACTTCTTCGTAGGTAGTGGTAGTATCTCCTTTTCCGCGCAATTCGTCGAAACGGCGTTGTGCACGTGTTTCAGCAGAAGCATTGACATAGACTTTCATTTCAGCCATTGGAAATACAGTAGTACCAATGTCACGGCCGTCCATGACAATACCTTTTTCCTTGCCAAAAGCCTGTTGTTGCAATACCAATGCACGGCGTACGGCTGGAATGGCAGCCACGATGCTCACCTTTGAAGAAACAGCCATTTGGCGAATTTCCTTCTCCACATTCTTGCCGTTCAGGTAAGTTTCTGTACCTCCTGCTTCGTTGACCCCAAAAGTGATGGACAAGTCGTTCAATGAGGCTTCCAATTTCGCAACGTCCAATTCAGAGCCGTTAAACAAGCCGTTCTCAAGGCAATAAAGAGTTACAGCACGATACATGGCTCCACTGTCGATATAAGCATATCCTACAGTCTTCGCCAATTTTTTTGCCATTGTACTTTTACCGGTTGATGAGAAACCGTCAATGGCTATGATGATTTTTTTATTTTCCATTATTTTCTAAATTCGTATAGGTTGGTTGACAAGTTCACCATAAAAGTCGTACCGCCGATATGAGGTTGCGCAAAGGCAATGCCCACACGAAATTTCGAGGTATTCAGTCCGGCAGCAGCCGAAAATCCCGAAAGGAAATTGCGCGAGAAGGTAGTCATATCAGTTTTGGTCTTATGGTTATAGCCCAATCCGACATAGAATTTTTCGGACGGAGCATATTCTAATGCAAAAATCATGTGACGGAAGAAATTGCTCACAAACTTGTCCTTCAACACCAAGGATGAATAAGGGTCGTTTTCGTCTTCGCGTGCATAATAAGGCAATTTCCATTTTGTCAGATTGTAGGCAGTGATAGAAACACGAAATGGCCCATTCTTGATAGATTGGGTATAGCCCAACTGCACATCAATAGGCAATCGGTCGTAACGTTCATTGAATCGTTTCAACTGCCCTCCCAGATTCTTGGCAACCAATGACAAAGACAAATCCTTGTCGGAGTGATAATAGTTCACCCCCAAATCGGCAGCCATGGCAAAAGCTGTATATTCATCGTAGCTGGAGTAAAGCATTTTCAAGGCAATACCGCCACGAAAATATTCGTTGAAATCATGGGAATAAGCACCTGTAAAAGCCATATCGTGCGCGCTAAACGTACCGTTGATGTTTCCCTCAACGTCGGTCATCTTCATTTCGCCGTAGCCGAAATACTGCACGCCTGCCGACCAAGCCGCATGTTCCCCCGCTTCCTTCGCAAACTTCACAGAAGCAAAATTACTACCACCCAAATATCGCATATAGCTCATACCTACCTGCATGTCAATTTCAGGCCCCATCAAGGCAGGATTCTGTTCATACAAGTTAATATCGTCATCGATGATGGAGATGTTCACCCCACCCAAACCATAAGCGTGCGAGGAAATAGTGGTATTCAGAAAATTATAGGCCGATCTTCCATCTTGAGCCTGCAAAGGCAGGAACGATGTAAATACAACAGCCATAAAAAGATATATTAATTTTTGAATTTTCATAAAATATCTGAAATCACAATTAAATCCAATATTTATATATAACGATACTACCAAACGAATAGTATATCGAGCTCTCAATAATTGCCCTCAAAATTACGAAATTTAACGCAATTATAAAAGCGGAAACAGATTGTAAAAAAATCCAAAACAAAACCAAATAAGCACAAAATTAGACTTTTACTATTGTTTCTAAAGAGAAACATTTTTATTTTTGCAGAAGAATGATGAGGAGATTATGCATTTTAGACAAAGAAATGAATAACACAAATTCCTTTCAAAATTATATTTTTAGTGTTTTTAAAATGTTCAAATTCTATCAACATATAATCACTCTTGCAATGGTTATGTTCGCATTGCCGGCTTTCGGCCAAATGACAAGAGTTGCTGTGGAAAGCAGCAGATGCTCGCATTCAACCTATGTAGATGTCTATGAATACGACTATGTAGATGTCCAACCTCAATTTCCGGGTGGAGACAGAGCAATGGTCAATTTTATCAACAAGACCCGTATGTATCCTTACGATGCTTACGAAAAGGGAATCCAAGGCCGTGTGATTTGCAGTTTCATCGTCAACGACGATGGTTCTATTTGCAACGTTTCTGTAATAAAAGGCGCTCATCCTTCTCTAAACAAAGAAGCTGTGCGCATCATCTCCAACATGCCGGATTGGATTGCCGGTAAGTTTAAAGGCGTAGAAGTGCCGGTAAGGTGTTTTTTACCTATTGCCTTCCGCCTATAACAATCTAATCAATACAAATCTTTTTCATAATCTTATATTTTTTGCCTCCACAAACCTGCTGATAGGCGTAAGGAGGCTTTTTTACACCCTGACTTGAACGGGCAAAAAAATACAAAAAGCAGATTGCCCAATGGAGCAACCTGCCTTTCTTTTATCGCGCTGAAATCAACTATTTTCTTTTCTTGCTGAGGAGTTTGACCAAATGTGCATCGTAAACTTCCACTTCGGAATTGCCACGCCAAGGCAGGGCGTTTCCGTAACGGCGGTAAGTCATCACCACGGCACTGTCTTTCGCCATTGAGTCCATCAGCTTTTCACCCAAAACCTCGTCGGTCAATGAGAAATTGAACACATTGGAAGTAGTATCGCCCGACACCTGACGGTTGTCCATCACCAACTCTCCTTCATAGGAATCGAAGAACTGTCCCACTTTCTCCATTTTCACAATATAGCCGCGAATCTGACCTTCCTTGACCAGAGGAGTAAAGTACATATTGTTAACCACAATATAGGCAATCAGCAAAAGTACGACAACGACCGACCAACGCATCCACAATTTCTTGCGACGGTGAGAATTGGGAATAATAAAAGTGTCTTCAATATCCTCGTCAGCTCGGGCTTTTGCCTCTTCCTCTTTCTTTTGTTTAGCTTCTCTTTTCTTGTCGAGTTCAATCATGTCAGCGTCTCTCTGACGCTCCTCCTCATTTTCCTCGAAATAATCATCAAATTTTAGTGCCATATATCAAATTTCCCCTAATCTTTTTTAAGTTGTTTCTTGGCTGACTTGTCCATGGCAATATACACGTAAGTATAGATACCCAACAATATCAGCAACAATGTTTGAGTTCCCCAAACCAACATGGCAAATGCAGATGCTCTCGCATCAGGACTGCTGAATGAGAATTCGCCCACACCGTAAAGTGACAGACCGAAAATAATAGCCATGTGCCATGCACCCAATCCACCGTTAGTAGGAATACCCATACTGATACTACTCAATACGAAGCAGACCAAAGCACAAATCACGCCCAATCCGCTGGTAAAATCGAATGCGAAGAAACAAACATATAATTGAGTAAAATAACATCCCCAAATCAAAAGTGTGTACATCAAGAACAACCACTTGCCTTCCATTTTAGTAATGGCACCGAATCCTTGCCAAATATTGGTCAACATTTCTTTTACCTTCAAGACCAATTTGTTATTCTTGCCGAACTTGAACAACAGAACCAAGCCAATAATGCCCAATGCCACAACAGTCCAAAGAGCCGGAGATGTCAATGTATTTATCATTCCGTCTTTCACTTGTGGGAAGGTGGTAAAGAATTGTTCAAAAGCCTCTGTCGCCAACAGAACAGTCACCAAAGTCAAAGTCAATACAGTCAAAGTATCTGACAAACGGTCAGCTACCATAGAGCCTACCACCTTGGTAAACGATGCGTTTTCGCGTTTTGCGATGTAACTGCAACGCCACACTTCGCCCAAACGTGGGAAAAGCAAGTTCAAGGCATAAGTTCCGAAAATAGAAACAATCAAAGCACCTCGCGGAGCATCCACACCGATTGCCTTCAACTGCAAACGCCATCTGAATGCACGGAATACGTGGCTGAATGTGCTGATTACCAACATCACACCAATCCAGAAATAATTCACGTCATAGCGCAAAATCTTACTCATTTCGTCCATATCGACATTGCTGTAAAGCCAATAGAACAAACATACTCCGATTACAATCGGCAATCCTATTTTAAGGATATAACTGAAAATCTTTTTTAATCCGAATTTATTTTCAGTATCGCTTTTTATGTTATTGAATGTTTCCAAAATATTTTTTAACTTTGTCGGTCGCAAAGATAGTGCAAGCTGAGTGGAAAAAAAAGAAACTTTTATTTTTTTAACCGAAGCGTAGCCTGTCGAACGCAAAAGACAAGGCAAAAGCCATTACGATTTTGCCCTGTCAGACATAGAGATAGTTTTTAGGAATATAAATTCCGCCAAGTTCCAACCTAAAAAACGGATATTGTAATGCAGAAAGTAAAACCGAAGAAATCGTTAGGACAACATTTTCTAACCGATTTGTCAGTCGCGGAAAGAATTGCAGACACATTAAACGACTATAATAAATATCCGACCTTGGAAGTGGGTCCCGGCATGGGAGTACTCACTCAGTATCTCATAGAGAAAGGACACGATTTGACTGTCGTTGAACTCGACACCGAATCTGTCGAATATTTACAGCGTAATTTCCCTCAGCTAAATAACAGAATAATTTCTGATGACTTCTTGAAATTGGATTTGAACCAGATTTATGGCGACAAAAAATTCAATGTCATCGGTAATTACCCTTATAATATTTCATCCCAAATTTTCTTCAAGGTTTTGGATTATCGCGACCAGGTCATCTGCTGTAGCGGTATGCTACAAAAAGAAGTGGCTGAACGTATCGCAGCAAAACCGGGGTCAAAGACCTACGGTATTTTGTCTGTATTGCTGCAAGCCTGGTACGACATTGAATATCTATTCACCGTCTCGGAGAACGTGTTCAACCCACCGCCGAAAGTCAAGTCGGGAGTCATTCGTCTTGTACGCAACAACGTGACCGACTTGGGCTGTGACGAAAAGAAATTCAAATCTATAGTCAAAGTTTCATTCGGGCAAAGACGCAAGACCTTGCGCAACTCTTTGCGCTCAATGGCACAAGACCCAACCATCTTGAACGACGAAATTTTCAACAAACGACCGGAGCAACTGTCTGTTGCAGAGTTCATCAAATTAACACAAATGCTTAAATAGCCGGGGCGATGAAAGAATTTACAGAAGAATTTCTAAAAAACATAAACCAATTAGTAGAGAACAACGACCGCGAAGGTGCAAAGACCATTCTTGAAGACCTACACCCTGCGGATGTTGCCGAACTACTCCAACAGCTGGACACCGACGATGCCGAATTTATCATTTCTTTATTGAATGAGGACACGGCAGCGGAGATGCTTATGGAACTTGACGAGGAGGATCGTCACCGCTTGTTGGAGAACATGCCTAATAAGGATATTGCGAAACACGTCATCGAGCACCTTGACACCGACGATGCCGTTGACTTGATCCAAGAATTGGACAAGGAAGACCAGGAGGAGGTACTTTCGCACGTGGACGACGTGGAGCAGGCTGGCAGTATCATCGATTTGTTGAAATACGATGAAGATACGGCCGGTGCCCTTATGGGTAAGGAAATGATTGTGGTGAATGAGAACTGGAGTATGCCGGAATGCGTCAAGCGTATGCGTGAACAGGCAGAAGATATGGACGAAATCTTCTATGTTTACGTGGTGGACGACGACAAAAAACTGCGTGGCATCCTTCCCTTGAAGAAACTTATCACTCACCCGTCAGTCTCAAAGATTAAACACGTGATGGACGACTCAGAACTGATCTCGGTGAAAACCGACGAGCCGATTGACGAAGTGGTCCTTGCGTTTGAAAAATATGACTTGGCTGTCATGCCGGTAGTTGATTCCATTGGCCGTTTGGTAGGTAGAATTACCTTCGACGACGTAATGGATGAAGCACGTGAACAAACCGAACGTGACTACCAATTGGCTTCCGGTCTTTCTACCGACATTGAAACCCGCGATAATATCTTCACACAGACCAAAGCGCGTTTGCCTTGGCTGTTGATTGGTATGATTGGCGGTTTGGCAAACTCTGTCATTCTGGGCGGATTCGAAGCAGGATTTGCAACCAACCCGACAATGGCGTTATTCATTCCATTGATTGGTGGTACTGGAGGAAACGTCGGTATCCAGTCATCCGCTATCGTCGTACAAGGCTTGGCAAACGGTAGTTTGGACTTGCGCCACGCTTCCAAACAGTTAGGCAAGGAAATGGGCGTAGGTATCATCAATGCCTTGACCATTTCATTGTTAGTATTCATTTACAACTGTTTCCGTTTAGAGCCGACCAATGTGACCACCATCGCAGTATCTCTTTCACTGTTCTCTGTGGTGATTTTCGCATCCGTGTTCGGCACATTCGTTCCATTGACATTAGAAAAACTGAAGATTGACCCGGCCTTGGCGACAGGTCCGTTCATCTCCATTTCAAATGATATTATCGGTATGTTGATTTATATGCTTGTCAGTTCGGCACTATTGTCGTCACTGGGATAAATCACATATTACTTTAATTTATTTATTTTGTAAATAATTTTATTAGATAATCTTTTTAACGATAAGTAAATGAGTAAAGTATTAATTATCGGCGCAGGTGGTGTCGGCACTGTAGTGGCTCACAAATGCGCACAGAATCCGGAAGTTTTCAACGAAATAGTACTTGCATCACGCACAAAAAGCAAATGCGACGCTATCGCCAAAGCTATCGGCAAAGACAATATTACAACTGACTCGGTAGATGCCGACAGTGTACCACAATTGGTTGAGTTGTTCAAAAAGCACAACCCTGACATTGTGATTAATGTGGCTTTACCATACCAAGACCTAACTATTATGGACGCTTGTCTCGAATGCGGTGTCAACTACTTGGATACAGCCAACTACGAACCACTTGACGAAGCTAAATACCAATATAGCTGGCAATGGGCTTATAAGGAAAGATTTGAACAAGCAGGCTTGACAGCTATCTTGGGTTGCGGTTTCGACCCGGGAGTTTCAGGCGTTTACACTGCCTATGCTGCCAAACACCACTTCAGCGAAATGCACCACTTGGACATCGTGGACTGCAACGCAGGTAACCACGGCAAGGCTTTCGCCACTAACTTCAACCCTGAAATCAACATCCGCGAAATCACTCAACGCGGTAAATACTATCAAGATGGCAAATGGATTGAAACAGACCCATTGTCTGTTCACCGTCCTTTGAACTATCCAAATATCGGTGCTCGTGAATCTTATTTGATGTATCACGAAGAATTGGAAAGTTTGACCAAGAATTTCCCTACCATCAAACGTGCTCGTTTCTGGATGACATTCGGTCAAGAATACTTGACTCACCTTCGCGTAATCCAAGATATAGGTATGGCAAGCATCGTTCCTATCAACTACAACGGTCAGGAAATCGTTCCTATCCAATTCTTGAAAGCCGTATTGCCTAACCCTAAGGAATTAGGTCAAAACTATACCGGCGAAACATCAATCGGCTGTCGTATCAGTGGTTTGGACAAAGAAGGCAAACCAATGACTTACTACATCTACAACAACTGTTCACACCACGAAGCATTCTTGGAAACAGGTATGCAGGCTGTCAGCTACACTACAGGTGTTCCAGCCATGACAGGTGCAATGATGTTCTTGCAAGGAAAATGGAAACGTCCGGGTGTTTGGAACGTAGAAGAATTCGATCCGGATCCATTCTTGGAACAATTGAATGTTCAAGGTTTGCCTTGGCATGAAATCATCAATGAGGACATTGAGTTGTAATTTTTGACACAAATTAAAAATAATTATAGGAAAAGCGTATTTTTTCGAAAAAATACGCTTTTTTTGTATTATAATCGAACGTTTCAAGAGATTGGAATGTTACAACTTTAATAATCCTATTGTATGATGACAAAAATTATTATAGAAGTAAAAGGAATGAGCTGCATGGTATGCGCCGGAAAAGTGGAAAGTACCGTCAAGGGCTTGCCGGGCGTTGAAGATGCTGCTGTGAATTTTCCAGCCAAGACAATCACAATCAATTACAATCCGAAAGAAACAGATCTTACCACTATTGCAAAACGTGTCAAGGAAATTGGGTTCGAGTTGGTGCTCGATGTGACCAAGACCACATTGAACGTCAATGGCATGAGTTGCGTGGTTTGTGCAGGCAAAGTGGAAACCGCCGTCAAGAATATGACGGGTGTGGTGGATGCCGCTGTCAACTTCCCTTCAAAAACGATTACCGTCCAATACATCGCCAAAGAAGTCTCCCTCGACGACATCGCAAAGAAAGTCAAAGATACCGGATTTGAATTGGTTCTTGACGAAAACAAAGTGACGTTACAAGTCAACGGCATGAGCTGTATGGTTTGTGCTGGCAAGGTGGAAAGCACCGTTCAAGCCATGCCGGGCGTACAAAGCGCCAGCGTGAGCTTCCCTGCCAAGACCATCACCATCAGCTACAACACCAAAAAGATAAAACTTTCAAACATTGCCAAGAAGGTGAAGGAAATGGGATTTGAGCTTGTCATCGACAAGGAGGAAAACCAGGAAGCCAACGAATATAAAAAGGCTCGCCTCCGTCTGATTATAACTTGGGCACTTGCCAGTCAGGTAATGGTCATTTCCATGACTTCCATGAAGAGCGATCTGCTCGCTCAATGGGCGGCTTGTCTCATCACCCTGTTCATCCTTGCAGGCCCTGGAGCAGCATTCTTTTCCAAAGCATGGAAGATGCTGAAAATCAAATCTGCCAACATGGATACTTTGGTGGCTTTGAGTACTGCAACTGCATGGATTTTCAGCGTAGTATTGTTGATTTTCCCTGAATTTGCACAAGAACACGGATTGGGCGACCACAAATATTTCGATTCTGCCGCCATGATTGCAGCCTTTGTGCTGACAGGCCGTTTGATTGAAGAACGTGCTAAAAACAGCACCACTACCGCCATTAAGAAATTGATGCAACTGCAACCTGAATCTGCCGTTGTGGTAGATGATGAGGGAATGGAACAAACCTACCCTATCGACGAAATCAAACCGGGTATGAAAGTCAAAATCATGCCGGGCGCACGTATCCCTGTCGATGCAAAAATCGTATCGGGCGAATCGTTCGTCGATGAAAGTATGTTGACGGGTGAATCACAACAAATTGAAAAGGCAAAAGGCGACAGCGTATTCTCGGGAACTATCAACACCACAGGAGCTCTTATCGTGAACGTAGAAAAGAATCACGACGAAACCACACTTGCACACATGGTGGAAATGGTACGCGAGGCACAAGGCAGTAAAGCCCCTGTTCAACGCATTGCCGACATCATCAGTAAATATTTCACATTCGGTGTATTGACAGTATCTATTCTCACCTTTATCATTTGGTTTATCATCGGAGGACCTGAATACGCATCCAAAGCATTGATTTGTGCAGTTTCCGTATTGGTGATTGCCTGCCCTTGCGCATTGGGACTTGCCACTCCTACCGCTATTACCGTAGGTATTGGCCGTGCTGCCGAAAACCACATTTTAATTAAGGATGCCACCGCTTTGGAAAAAGTCTGCAACATTAAGGCCGTTGTTTTGGACAAGACGGGAACATTGACTGAAGGTCACCCTATCGTGACTTCCATGAAACGTTCTCCGGAAACTACCGACGATGATTTGGCTATTTTTATGGCGATGGAAAAACGTTCTGAACACCCGTTGGCTGAAGAAATCGTCAACCAATTACACCGTCAGGACATCACTCCTGCCAAAGTGGATATCGTGAATGCCATTGTAGGTAAAGGAGTAGAAACCACCGTCAACGGAGTAACCTATTGGGCTGGAAACAAAAGTTTGGCTCAAATCCACGAATGCACACAAGTTTCAAACCTTGTACAACAAGATATGACCATGGTTTACTTCGGCAAAGGCAACCAATTATTGACCATCCTTTCTTTGGCAGACACCGTAAAAGACTCATCTCCGATTGCTGTCGAGCAAATGCGTCAATTGGGCTTGCGTGTCTATATGTTGACAGGCGACAACAAGGCGGTTGCAGAACGTGTGGCTAACGAAGCCAACATTTCTGACTTCAAGGCATCCATGTCACCCGACGATAAGGACAAATTCATCATTGACCTACAGAAACAAGGCAAGATGGTAGCGATGATTGGTGACGGTATCAACGACTCACAGGCTTTGGCTCGTGCAGACGTATCCATTGCTATGGGTAGCGGTACTGATATTGCCATGGAAACAGCCATGATGACTTTTACCACCTCCGACTTGATTCAGTTGCCTAAGGCGATGAAGTTGTCAAAGACCACCATGCGTATTGTAAAACAAAACCTATTCTGGGCATTTATCTACAACATCATCGGCATTCCGGTAGCAGCAGGCGCATTGTTCCCTGTATTGGGAATCACCATCAACCCGATGTGGGCAAGTGCTGCAATGGCTGTCAGCTCATTGACCGTAGTCTTGAACAGTTTGAGATTAAAGATTATCAAAATCAAATAATCGGATTCAGAGATAAAGAAAACCTCCGACTCGCAAAAGTCGGAGGTTTTTTATTGTCCTGTTTATCAGTTACCCTTAAGTTTCTTCGTGATTCGGTTTGTCACATAAAGACAAGCCAAGGATGCAACAAGCAAGATACCTATGATAACAAAATTCTTAGTTTCCCATATTCCTCGAACTTTGAGAATAATATAAAAAGGAATGGCAACGATAAAAACATTAGTAAGCTGTTTTGAATACATCCTGAGAAAATACAGTTTGAAAAGTCGGTCAATCTCACTTTCTTGCATCATCCTTGAAGGAAGAAACATACGCCTCTCTTTTAGTCACATACTCCTTACGCAACGCATAACCGATATAAAACCATGCAACTGTCATCAAGGCATAGCAGACATAGAAACACGACCAACTATCAACTTCTATGTTTTCGGTAAAAGGCACACCCTCCATAAAACACGTGATTGTATAGACAGACAATATCAATACATTCCATGCAAGAGCAAATACAATTCCCCATTTACAATAGTTTTTCCTTTTGGCATCCATAATATCGATATTATTTTTTACAATTAGCTTTTACAAATATAACTAATACTATATAAAATTCAAGACATCTTTTCTCCTATTACTATAGACAACAAAAAAAGCGATGCTCCAAAGAACATCGCTTTTCTATTTAGTTTTTATTAATCTCAGAAGATTATAGGCTTGCTACGTTGTAGTTTGCAAATTCTTTATCAACTTGAGCTTTAGCTTTCAAGTTTCCGTCAAGTTTGATAGCTTTGCGAAGGTTAGCGTAAACACCTTGTTCGTTGCTTGTGCGAGCTGCAACAACTGCCATCATGTAGTAAGTAGTTGCGTTTGGTTTAGCAACAGCGTTCAAAGTAGCTTGTGCTGCGCTGTAGTCGTTAACCAAGATTTGAGCCAAAGCAGCGTTGTTTGATTTAGTGTCACCAAATGCTTTAACAGCTGTTTGATAGTCGCCTTGTTTGATGTAGTAAACACCCATAGCGTCGTTCAAACCGTCAACACCGGCAGCGCTACCGAATGCTTCTTTAGCACCAGCGTAGTCTTTGTTCATCATTTTGATCAAACCTAAGTTCATCTTAGCTTCGTTGCTTGCAGGAGCAAGTTTAGCAGCTTTTTCGAAGTTAGCTTGAGCTTCGTCGTAGTTACCTTGAGCGTATTGAGCGCGACCTAGGTTGTTGAAGCAACGATAATCGTTAGGATAAAGTTTAGCAGCAGCTGCGTAGATTTCTTCTTTTTCAGCGTTGTCTTCTGTCAAAGTTGCACAGTAAAGAAGTTCGTCAACAGAAAGTTTAGAAGCGTCTTCTTTGAATTGAGCTTTGATTTCATCATCGCTACGACCAATTGTGTTGATTGAAGCAGAGATGCGAGAGTAACGAAGTTGAGGAAGGATATCTTCAGCTAGTTGATCGAATACTGAAGAAAGGTTACGGATTTCTTTTTCACGTTCTTCAGGATCTTTGTACATTGAAAGTACGCTAAGAATCAATTCTTTGTCTTGGATATTGCTTTGAGAAACCAATTTTTGGAAACCTTCCCAGTCTTGAGCTGTAAATTCAGAAGTCAATTCACCGAAGTTAGAAATTTCTTCTTTTTTCAAGTTCTTAGAAACGTAGTCCATAGTTGATTTTTCACGTTTTTCAGAAAGTTTTGTGTTGTATTTAACACCACCATCAGGAGATGCGAAAGAAGATACGTGGATACCTTCGATTTCTTTGTTGTCAGCAGCACTTGCTTCTTTAACAACAGCGTTCAAATCTTTAACACCACCGTCACGTTTCAATTCGTTTTTGCGGACTTCTGCTCTGTTGATCAAGAACATGATATCAGCATCTACGATATCATTGATGATACGTTGATATTTATCAGCTGCACCTGCAGGATCAACTGTAGTAGCATCAGCCAAAGTAGCAGTTGCGTTTACACCTTCACCAACTTTTACGCGAGGCAAAACGTATGATTTCTTACCTTGAACAACGTTGAAATCCAAATAAAGGTCACTCTTCATCATTTCAGGAGTGTAAACGAAGTTAGCAGGGATAGAAACTGTACCACCTTGTTTGTAGTTGATTACAGTATTGTTACCTTTAACTTTTTCACCTTGGAAAGTGTAAGCTTGTGATTTAGCTTCGTTTTCGCCGTAAGCCAAAACAGGAGTTACAGTAACTTCAGCATTCTTTTTGAAGAATTTTTGTGGAACGTTAGCTGTGATAGTAGCAGGAACGTTGTCACCTACAACAGTCAATGGAGTTGGGTCTGTGTTGAAATATTCAGCAGCAAACGGACTCATCTTCTTGTTACATCCGGTCAATACCATAGTGGCACCAACCAATAGATAAATACCAATTTTTTTATTCATAGTAATTTGAATTGAATGATTTTATTTTTAATTTATTGCAAAGATAATAAAATCTTCAATACAACAGAGTTTTTGTGATATTTTTCACACTATTTATAGAATCTCTTTTCCCCGATAAACAGCATTTTTCAGAAAATATTTTTGTGAAAATTTAATCAAAAATTGAAATCATGAAAACGAACCAAAATTCGGCATTGCTGAAACGCGTACAATCGGCATGGAACGAGATGGAAGATTTGCGCGAAAAACGCAACCGAAACAAGAACTACACCTATGGTAACCAATGGTGTGACAAAGTGTTAGACGACAACGGATGCGCCATCCGTGAATACGACAAACTGAAGAATGCTGGCCGTGAGCCAATTTCGAATAACCTGATTCGCCAGTTGGTGAAAAGTATCGTGGGACGCTTCCGTTATAATTTGAGGAACAATCCCGACAACGAAAGAAAAAATAAAGTTTTTGAGGAAAATATGCCCAACGAGCTTGATTGTCGCGCTTTGGAGGAGTTTTTAATCTCAGGATGCTGTTTCCAAAAGATGGAGAAAATCAAGCAGAACCAGTCCTATACCACCCGCATTACCAATGTGAACCCGAACCGAATCTTTATGGAATTCGGCAAAGACGCCCGCGGTTGGGACTGCTCGATGATTGGCGAAATCCACGACATGGACATTGCCGACATTCTGATGCGTCTGGCCAACGGAAGTCGCGGGAGGGCGCTTTCCATCCGAATTGTGCTTGATTCCGAAAGGGTGAACATGGAATCCAATTTCCCAATTGAACCCATAGAGGATAAGTTTCGTATTCTGGAGGTGTGGACCAACGAGAGCCGTGAGTGCTACGAATGCCACAACCGTAAGACAGGAGAATGGTATCTGTCGAAAACGCCCGTCAAGGACAAGCACACGGAATGCCGATGGACGATTGAGAAGGTATGGCGTTGCCATTGGATGACACAGTCGGGCGAAGTTCTGTGTCAGTACGACTCCCCTTTCAAGCACCATTCGCATCCTTATTCGTTCAAGCTCTATCCGCTAATTGACGGTGAAGTGCATTCGTTGGTGGAAGATGTCATTGACCAGCAAAAGCACGTCAACCGCCTCATCACAATGATTGACCATATTATGGGTGTCAGTGCCAAAGGCGTGCTATTCTATCCCGACAACGTATTGCCCGACGGCTATTCGTGGGAAAAACTACGCAAGGCATGGTCACGTCCCGACTCCATCATTCCCTACCACCCGAGGCTCAAGGAGGACAAGCCGCAACAGATTTTCTCCACACCTTCCAACATGGGTGCGTACGAAATGATTCATCTGCAAATGAAATTGTTTGAGCGCATTTCAGGCGTGTCGGGAGCGATGCAGGGGCAAAGTACCGACAACCGAACAGGAGTCAAGCTCTACGAAAGCCAGGTGGAAAATGCCAACGTCTCTCTCTGCGACATTTTCGACACTTTCAACGCCTTCCGCCACCAACGCAACGAAAAGGTGCTGAACATTTAAGACATACCTAATATCCACTAAGCCACGAAACAGGAATACCGTCTTGATGTGATTGATCAAAAGGAGAAAATTTAATACTTTTGCAGAATATTTGATTAGCAAAACTTATTTGTATTTTTAGTTCAAATTCATAATGAAAAAGTTTTTTAAAAAGCTGCACTTGTGGCTATCTCTTCCTTTTGCCATCATCATTACAATCATCTGTGTTACAGGCTCTTTGTTAGTGTTCCAGTCAGAGATTCAAGAATGTATGAATCCGCATCTTTATTTTGTGGAAGAAGTCAAGCAACAACCGCTCCCTATTCCGGAACTGATTGCCAAAGCCGAACAGCAATTGCCCGACTCCATCACAGTAACAGGTTTTCGTATAATGCAAGACCCTGCCCGTACCTATCAGCTTCGCTTGAAAGGGACAAGAGCAACCTTTATGATTGACCCCTACACAGGTATCATTACAGGCTCGAAGGGAAGGAGCAAGTTCTTCTCAAAAGTTTCAGGGCTCCACACACGCCTGCTTGGCGAACGCCGTTCCGACAGCATTCCTTGGGGAAAATGGATAGTCGGCGCATCCACTTTGGCATTTGTATTTATCCTGATTAGCGGATTGGTAATTTGGTTCCCGAAAAGCAGAAAAAAACTGAAGACACGTTTCTCTATCAGTGCAAAGAAAGGATGGTATCGTTTCTTCTTCGACTTGCACGTATCCGGCGGATTCTACGCATCAATATTTCTGCTTGCCATGGCATTGACAGGCTTGAACTGGTCGTTCGACTGGTACAACAAAGCCTTCTATTCCCTACTCGGAAAGGAAACTGAACCTCAGAAAAGACAAGAGAAAGTGGCATTTCCAAAACAGGACGAATTGAACTTCTCGCAATGGGACAACGTATTGGCACAAATGCACAATAAATATGAGGACTACAACAGTATTTCCATACAAAAGAATACAGTAAGCGTCACATACGGCAACATCAACAAACGCGACAGCTACGACTTCAATCCCGAGACAGGAGAGATTGTCAGCTCTCAATTATATGAAGACCAGTCCTATAACAGCAAGTTGCGCGGATGGGTATGGGCATTCCATTCAGGCCGTTGGGGCGGTATGACCACCCGCATTCTGCATTGTTTGGCAGCATTTCTCGGCGCAGTATTCTGTATTACAGGCTATTACTTCTGGATTAAAAAGAAAGTCAACAAACGCAACAAGAAAGACAAAGTTTCACAAAAGGCGGAAGAATAAAACATTTTCCACACAGAACAAATTAAAAATCAGCGCATTCTATATAAGGACAAAACAAGCCGTTAAATATCGATGCGTTGTTTCTAAATATGACTTTTTATTCTTAAATTTGTCAAAATTAAAATTTAGCAAATGAATATAACAGTATATCTATCATCAAAAGCAGATATAGACGAAGAATATAATGAAGCTGTCAAACAATTAGGCAGAGGTATCGGGGAATTAAAATCTCGCTTGATTTATGGCGGCTCTAATGCCGGACAAATGCACACTTTGGCAGTAGAAGCGAAAGCCGCCGGAGCAACCGTCACAGGAATCATTCCTGAAGTGTTCCGCCAGTTGGCTGACCCAGCTGCCGACGAAATGGTCTATACACTCGACCTCAACGAACGTAAATCAAAAATGATGGTCTTAGGACACATTTTCGTAGCCATGCCGGGAGGTATAGGTACATTGGACGAAGTTATGAGCACATTGGCCGACATGACTGTAACTCGTAATTTTAAGAAAAAAATCATCCTTGTCAATATCAAAGGTTTGTTTAATCCGTTCATTCAACAATTAAACGAATTCTTGAAACAAAATTTTGCTTCCAAAGAAGCGATAGAAACAATCATCCCCGTCAACTCGGTCGATGAATGTTTGGAAATTTTAAAAAAGAACATTTAAATAGACTGCAATTATGGTAAAGAAAAGCATTATCTACACAGCTACAGGTGACAAAGGCCAAACCTCACTTGTCGGCGGTAAACGTGTAGCAAAAGATGACATCAGAATCGAAGCATACGGTTCTATTGATGAATTGAACTCATTTATTGGAATGTTGGACAATCTGCACAACATAACTTGCGAAACCAAAGAATTTTTAAGAGTTATTCAAAACAAACTATTCAACATCGGCGCATATTTGGCAACTGACTACCCTGCTGGAACCGTTTCAACTGCCAAAGGGCTTACAGAAGAAGATATCAAGAGACTTGAAAACGAAATTGACATCCTTGATTCCGAACTTCCACCGCTACACAACTTCATACTACCAGGCGGAAGCCGCATCTCTACCTTCTCTCATATATGCCGCAGTATAACACGCCGCGCAGAGCGCAGAATCATCACTTTGACAGGCATTACTTACATCGATCCGAATGTCATTAAATATATTAATCGCCTGAGTGACTTTTTCTTCGTTTTAGCAAGATTTAACAATATTCACAACCAAATCGAAGAAATTTTCTGGGATAAAGATTGCTAATACATTTTAATATCGTATTTTTGCGTGAATTTTGAAAATCACAAAAATTATATAATTATGTATTGGACTCTTGAATTGGCATCAAAACTTGAAGATGCACCATGGCCGGCTACGAAAGAAGAACTTATCGACTATGCTATGCGTTCAGGCGCACCATTGGAAGTAATTGAAAACCTCCAAGAAATGGAAGACGAAGGTGATATCTACGAATGTATTGAAGACATCTGGCCTGACTACCCAAGCAAAGAAGACTTCTTTTTCAACGAGGAGGAGTATTAAGCGAAAAATCGACAAAGAAATTAATGTAAATCCCTGTTAATCAATACGATTAGCGGGGATTTTATTTGTTTGGACAACCGTGTGAGATGGTCTGAAATCGCATGGTTTGTTTGGACAAAGTGCATTATTTGGAGGGTATTATTGGATTTGTTTGGACAAAATTCACTACCTTTACAGAGGTTTGTGAGTATCGTCACAATTTCTATTTCTAACGTTAAATATCCTTCAATATGGGAAGACCTAAACGATTATATCCATTAGGACGTTTTCGCTTGCACGTCCGAGGTGAAATTGATTCTGCCAAACAGTATCTGATCCAGCTTGAATATACATGGAACCGTCAGGTTATACGCAAGGGCATGAATATTTTTGTAAGATTAGGAGATTGGAATGAAAAAGCGAACAATGGACGTGGTGGAGTCAGAGCCACATACGGACCTGAAGCCAATAGAATCAATAGTCTGTTGACAGCGAGAGTTGACAAGATTGATGGATTGTTGGGTGAATACCAACAGAAGCATCCCAATCAAATCACAGCTCAGGTAATTTCAGATTTCCTGGAAGACAAACCGCTTACTCGCGAAGATAAGGGAAAGGATTTTATTGATTTTGTATTGGAAAGATTGGAATCCGATTATTCCAGGAATCGTATTGGCAAAAGCCGATATGAAAACGGAAGAAGCGGAATGAATATTTTTCAGACTTTCCTCAGGGCTACCAAGAAAGGAACATATAAGCCGGATAGCATTTATCTGGGCGAAATTTCGGTAGAACTGATAGATGAATATATCAAATGGCGTCGGGAGATAAAACTCAATAGCGATGCAACTATCAACCATGCTTTAACTCCCATTCTTAAAGCATGTGCCTATGCTTCTGAATTAGACATGATTGATAGAGCAGTTAATGCAAGGATACAAGACATGCGCATTGCACCAAAGATTGCGCTTGCAGATGAAGATTGCGAGTTCGACAACAAAAGTCTTACAAAAGAGCAGCTGGTTGCATTGACGACATATTACCATTCGTGTACCGAGCAACGTCGGAAAGAATTCCTTGAGATGTTTTTCTTTGCTTTTCACGCTTGCGGCTTGCGTGTCGTTGATGTAATGACTTTACAGTGGGGCCATATCAATTTCGATAAAAAAGAATTGAGGAAAATTATGGTCAAGACCAACAAACGCCATGTGATACCTCTTTCTGAGCCTGCTTTACAAATTCTTAGACAGTGGCAAGATAAACGGGCAGACCGCCGGTATGTATTTGATCTTGTTAAAGATGATCTGAATCTTGATGACGAAGAAGCATTGTACAAAGCCCGTAACAATGCTACAAAGTGTATCAATCAATCGCTGTCAGTCGTTGGAGAACAGATAGGTCTGCCATTTAACCTCTCTATGCATGTAGCAAGACACACATTTGCTGTATTTGCTTTAAATAACGGTTTGTCCATGTCAGTTGTCAGTCGATTGCTTGGCCATAGCAGTACCGATATTACCGAGAAGGTCTATGCGCGCTTTCTACCGGAAACACTGTCTGCGGAGATTGCGAAGTTGAGTGGAGAATTAACAATTCTAACTATATAATCATTACGAAAAGATAAAGAAATATGATATCATTGCCATTTCGAGTTGCATGCATTCTCATTGCCGGTTTTCTTATAGTATTGGTAGTAACCCACATATACAAACTCAATAACCGCAAGGTCTTTTGGGGCATAGGGTTGACTACCATTATAGGTATTCTTATCCTGCTTGGTTTGGGCATTCTTCGTCCATCATGGGGAACTGAAACAGGTACCGCTATTATTGTAGGAATCAGCACTGCTATTGGATGTGCTATAACACTGATATATGCAGCTGAGGACTTATATGAAAAGAAGCGAATGAAGGAAAAAAGGACCTCTGCAATCGAAACAGATCCTGACCTTAAAATTGCAGATTCCGGCCATAACCCTATTAAAGGGGAAATAACATTGACACCTCGCCTTGACAGTGCGGTTGCAAGAGACGTTTTTGCCAAAGCGATAAAAGAAGGATACATTGTTGTAAATGGCAATCATTATCAATGGACTTTGAATAAAGTTCTTCTTGCTTATATGTGTGGACGAATCTATTGCGAGGATTATCCAGAAAAAACCATGTATGATGAGAAATTGTTCTGGATGCCTGGCAGAGTGGAATTGTTTCCGGGTGCCGATCTTGATAAGTTGTTTAACATGACAGACATCACCCAATCAAGGCATACCAGAAAAAACAAAGCAGCGCCTACAGGATCTGAGAAAATAGACAAGTTATTTGAGTAGCCAATGTGCTACTCATTTTTATTTAATAATCAGAAAGTTATGAACATAATTTTTCCGTGTTATATACAACTCTAATACACTTCTAACACACTTCTAATATAGTAGTCTAATTTATTCTAACTTCAAAATCTCCTAGGAGTTTGAATCTTTGCATCGTGCTCTTGCTATGATGTGCACAGTCATATCAGGACACATAAACCCGGCTTGAGGTCCGAGTGTGCATTAGGAAGTTAAGCCATAACAAATCATTTTATGGCAAAGACTACAGATTTGAAAACATTATGCGAGAGGGAACTTCTTGAGAAGATTCTCTGCATAGTAGAGAGACAAGAAAAACTACCGCCATCAATTCAGAAAGATGAACATTGTCTCTATGATAATAAGTCTTTGATGGAGAAACTGAACATCAAAGACAAGTATCTTAAAAAGTTGCGTGACAACGGTTATCTTGGTTATTCACGTGAAGGCGACAAATACTGGTATACACAAGAAGATGTAGACCGCTTTCTGCGCCGGTTCCATTATGAAGCTTTCGCAGTAGAGAATGAACTGCCTAAAAAGGAAGGAGGCGGCTATGTTTGATAACCTGCATTTGACTAACATGCTCCGTTCCGAAGTGGAGAGTATCCCGGATACAGGTCTTCCTCTGGATGCTTTTCCAGACAAGATACAGGATATTATCCTTAATCTTGCCAGGTATGAGAACTTCAATGTGGAATATACTGCTTCTATTATTCTTTCGGCCGTTGCTACTGCAATAGGCAACTCCTGTCATATCCGTATCAAGGGCGAATGGAAAACCTGTTCGTCCCTTTATATGATGCTGATCGGACGTCCTGGACTTGGGAAGACACCTCCTCTCGGCTTCATATATAAGCCGATTAATGAGTATGACGACCGGCTACTGGAGAAATATAATGAGGAATGTGACGAATACGAAAGAGCTTTATCGGCCAGCAAACATGGAAATGACGAAGAACAGCAGTTGCTCAGGAAACCGAACTTTATAACTACCGTCATTTATGATTCCACTCCTGAAGCGATGATGAATATTCATCAGTATAATAGGCGTGGGATAACATTGGTAGTTGATGAAATTTTGGCATTGTTCAATTCCGTCAAAAGATACAACAGCAAGAACAATCTCATTGAAGATCTTCTGACAGCTTATAGTGGACAGCCTTTGAAAGTTGTCCGAAAGTCGGAATCACGTCCGGTCATCATCAAGAGTCCTTGTATAAGTGTTATCGGTTCAGTACAGACAAATATGCTGCAGGAGGTCTTCCGTCCGGAATTCCTTGCCAACGGATTGCTTGATCGCTTTCTGTTTGTCTATCCAAAAAGCAGGAAGATATCCGGATGGAGACGGGAAGAAAGAAACGCACTCCGTCCTGACATCATGAATCAATGGAGGACTATAATCAACAGGGTTTTCAGTATTCCCTGTATACTTGATGACAAAGGCACAACGGTAAATCCACGTATCCTTACCATGTCTGACGATGCAGAAGAATGCTTTTATGAATGGTACAATCGAATTATAGATGCGGTAAATGCCATTGAAGACGATGCCGATGTTGAAAGTCGCAAAATGAAACTCAACGGGCATGCAGCACGTCTTGCCCTGTTGTTTCAGGTTATGAAATGGGCTACTGATAGCGGTGATATGCAATATGTCGAGCGGGATTCCGTAGAATCGGCAATCCGTATGATTGATTATTATGAGAAAACATACCGAAGAATTCAGGAAACCATTGTCATAAATAGTATCGGCGAAACGAAGGAGGCATGGCTCTCCCTCCTGGAAGAGAGATTTACTTCCGGCGATGCTGTTATTGCGGGCAGAAAAGTTGATATGTCCCGTCGTAGTGTCTATTATGCGCTTGAGCAATTATGCCGGCTTCAGCATCCTCTTATAGAGAAACTTCAGCATGGAGTCTATCGCAAACTTATGACAGAAGATACGGATGCACCTTGCACTATTGCACTTTTACCCAGTCAAGATACCGTGCCTTCTCAAAGTGCAAAAGTGCAGAGTGCAACCACACTGAAACCTGAGAGCCATGAGTGAATACAGATTCCATTTACAGAAATACAGACCCGGAAGCAAGACCGCCTGTCCGAGCTGCGGTAAAAGCCGATGCTTCGTCAAATATGTTGATGAGCAAGGATGCATCACCTTTCCTGGTAATGTCGGGAAGTGTGATCATGAGAACAGTTGTGGATATCATTATACCCCTAAAGAATATTTCAAGGATAATCCTGATATATTGACAAATAATGAAATTGCCAAAGATTCAGCTCTGCTTGTTTCCTATAAGCCGACAGTCAAGCAATCGGTTTGTATCACTCCTTCATTTATACCTTCTTCCTATGTGGAAAGAAGCCAATCACATTATTCAATAAATCCTTTGTATCAATACTTCTGCCGTACATTTGGCGAAGTTGAAACAAAAAGATTGTTTGAGAAATATCGTATCGGTACATCTGCAAAATGGGGAGGGTCCGCGGTATTCTGGCAAACAGATATAAATGGGTTGGTAAGAACCGGTAAGGTTATGTGCTATAATTCAGATACGGGACATCGGGTTAAAGAGCCTCAGGCATTTGTCAGTTGGGCACATTCTGAGTTGAAATTACCGGACTTCCATTTGAAGCAGTGTCTATATGGGGAACACTTGCTAAAAAACGCATCGTCTCCGGTAATGCTAGTGGAAAGTGAAAAGACCGCTGTTGTTATGAGTCATTTTATTCCCGATTATATATGGCTGGCAACAGGCGGGAAGAACGGCTGTTTCAACAGTGAAGCCATGCAGGTTCTCAAAGGCAGGGAAGTTACGCTCATCCCTGATTTAGGAGCAACTGAACAATGGAAAGAAAAGTCTGCTTTGTTGTCGGGAATATGCAAACGGGTTGCTGTATCTAATGTCTTGGAATGTACAGCCGATGAAGAGCAACGCAGCCGCGGATTGGATATTGCAGATTTCTTTCTCTTTTCGCCATCAAAGAGACAAATTCTTCACCAGATGATACAACGCAATCCCGCATTGCAGTTACTCATTGATGCACTGGATCTGGAGCTTATTGAACAGTAAAGGAACTTGTTCCGTGGATTTATAGAAAGTCCTTAACACAATAAGGACTTTTTGCCTGACGGCAATAAAATCCGGTCATTGTCCCGTAGAACGGACTGGCACAAGAGCAAGCTAAAATATTAATCATTTATCAAAAGAATACCCTATATGAACACTGATATTAAACAGGCCATGCATGTGGAAGCCGGAAAATCATTCGGCACGGCAGAGGCAAATGAAAACGAACGACGTTGGAATGATGACAAGATTGACAGAAAGAATCAGGATCCGACCAATCACTATGACAAGACCCGAATGAAACTGAATTTCGAGATTGGGTCCGATGGGAAAGTTCATCCGTTAGGCTATCAAGAGAAATCGCTTGAAGTCCGTTTGCAGGAACGGTTGACTGAGTTGGGCTGGAAACCTTTCAAGCCGGACAGCAAAATTCAACCAAACTGCTGTGCGAAATTCGTCTTCGGTGGAAATCATGACCGTACGCTTGAGATGGCATTTGGAGCCCAAACCGTAAATCTGGACAAGGATGCAGATAACAGCCATCTCCAGCGATGTCCGGAAATCGAACAATGGGCTAAAGATGTCTATGACTGGTGCTCCCGACGATTTGGTAAAGAGAATATTATTGGTTCCCAAGTTCATCTTGACGAGAGCAGTCCTCATATTCATGCCTTGATTGTTCCGGTAGGACAACGCTCCAAAAGTGGACGCGAATGCGTTATGTGGTCGGCAAAATTCGGGAAAAACCGTTATGAATATGGGCAGATGCTCCGAGATATGCACACCTCGCTTTATGAAGAAGTGGGCATCCGATATGGTCTTGAACGCGGTGATAGTATTGATGGCCGTAACGTCAAGCATTTGAACAAACGAGATTATATACGTCAGTTAACTAAAGAGGCCAAGCAGGCAGAAAAGGCAATTAAAGGGTTACAGACTATGATTCGGCAATTAGAATTAAAGATCTTCAATTATAATACTCAACTCAAAGATGTAGAAAACGAATTGTTATCCGGAAGAATAACGCTTGAAAAATATGAAAGCAGAAAGACCGATATTTTGAAACTCATCAGCGAATACCAAATGAAACTTGACGACAAAGCCAGAAAACTTCAAGTAAAGGAACATGAACTGGATCAAATGACAAAGGATATTGATCGGGTTGGAAGAGTCGCTCAACCTTTTCGTAATCACAAAATAGATTTTGAGCCGCCCAGAATCACGAGTAAACCTCCATTATTCGGGACGGACAAATGGCTCAAGGAGCAAAACAGCTCTATCGCCAGCCAATTTGTGAAGATAGTCGATCAGATTGAAGAACTGTATCGGAAAGATGCAGAACGGCAGGTACGGACGGTGCAGAATAATGCGTTGGTGGACTATCGCGAGTTTAAATGGTTTCAACAGGAGTATGTGCGGCTAACAAATCTCAATGAGAATCAGACAGAACAAATGCAGACGTTTCTTGACCAGCTAGCTGAGCCTTCTGTGCGGGAACACATTTTCACCATCGCCGACGCACTGATTGGCGGACAGCCTGTTTCGGTTTCATCCGGTGGTGGCGGTGGCAACTCAAACTCCGATCTTCGCTGGGATGGGCGTAGGCCGGATGAGGAGGAAGAAGCGTATAGAAGGAGGTGTCTGATGTTTGCGATTTGTACTGTAAAAATGTTGTCCAAAGGTAACCGATTCAGGAAAAGAGTATAATCAAAATTTCGGTCTAAAAATGAATTATACGCAATTTTATTTGTTGTATACATTCTTTTATTGCATTATTGTTTATACGATTAAAGATTTATTCATTATCTTTACAGAAGTAGTAAACATAAAGATATGGCTAATAAAAAAATCAATCGAATCAAGGTAATGCTCGCAGAAAAAGGGAGGACTAATAAATGGCTTGCAGAACAAGTAGGGAAAGACCCTGCTACTATATCTAAGTGGTGTACTAATGCCGCTCAACCAAGTTTGGAAATGTTGCTGCAGGTAGCCAAAGTGTTAGAGGTTGAAATAAAAGACTTAATTCGAGAGCAAGATTAATGCATTTGATAGTTGCAGTATGCTAAAACAAAAGATCTTTTCAAATTTTTCAAACTATGCAGAATGTCTGCATTCTTTAACTAGACCTTTGTAACTGTTAACTGGTTGTTGTCTTTAAATAGATTCTGAAATGATGAATGTAAAAGAAGCTGTTCGTAGTAATTTGATGGTTGAATTGGACAAATGTCTCAGTTCTCTAATTCGTTACGATGTAAATTCATTGATGCCCTTGTTTTATGTTTTGTGCGCACATCATGAAGGACATCTGGTTTCGATAGTAGGCGAAGGAAAGTCCTTATTCCATGGTAAGATGCACATTCAACCAATAGAAATAGTGGATGGATATGAATCTCCCTTACTTAAAGAAATTAGGACTTGTGTTAATCCAAGTTTCTTTGAAGGTCAGTCTGCAGAGGCTGTATTTAAGTTCTATTCTTTGTGTAATGAACACATAAATGAATTTTATCAAGATATAATAGAACACATTATATCCGTATATACCTCTAATGCTGGTAAATTCTCTGGAGTTAATGTAACAACTAAGGAAATTGCCAAATTGATAGGTTATTTTGTTTCTGGATGTGAAGCAAAAAAAGTATATGATCCATGTGCCGGTCTATGTTCTTTTGCAATTCTTCCAGAGTTACGAGAGGTGGATTTTATTTGTTCTGAATTAAATGTTCGAACAAAAGTAATCGCAGACATCAGGTTGAATGCTGCTGACAAGCAACTTAATGTTAATCAGGAAGATTCTACATTTAATTGGCGTGGAAATTCAGATTGTGATTGCCTTGCATCAGAATTACCGTTTGGCCTTCGTTTGAATGATAGGACATTGGATGAACAGCGACCTCTTTTATTAGAGGATTTCGTAATTGATAAATTCATTGAGTCAGAGAGTCTTACTTCAGCGGTTCTTTTAGTTTCCGCTTCAACTTGTATTCGTGGAAATAATTTCCATATCAGAAAGACCTTGTGTGAAAATAATTATGTGGATACCGTTATTAAGTTACCAAGAGGAATCCTTTCATATACGGGTGTTGATTCAGTTATTCTTGTATTGAAGAAACACCGAAGCACAAAAGAGATAAAGTTCGTATATGCTGATGACTGCATCATTTCTGATAGAAGAAATAAAAAGTTGGATTATCAAGCTGTTATTGAAAGGCTAAATAATCACCAGGACAATCAAATGGGGATGGTCAGTGTGGCTGAAACATATTCACATGATTGTTCGCTTGATCCCGTATATTATCTTCACAATATGATTGAGGTGCAATCCGGTCAAACACTGGTTAAGTTTAAAGACTTAGCGACTCAAATCCGTGGAGAGAGAAGATTTGATGATGTGACAGGAAGAGTATTGCTTTCAGAGCATCTATGCTCAAATATTGCTGAGTTTCATACCAGAAATATCGAGGTAGATTCAATTGATTTAGAAAATCCTAACCGATACGTTAAAGTTCGTAACAAGTGTATGATACTTAACATGGCGGCAGATAGATTCTTTTACAAGAATGATGATGAACCGTTGTTTATTAGTCCTAATTGTTCTTGTTTTGAAGTTAATGAAAATGTTTGTTTACCAGAGTATTTGATACATGTTTTGTTAGAGAACAAGCGAATCCGAGAATCTTATTCTCAAGGAATTATCAGTCGCATTAACTATAATGAGATGCTCCTTCCTATTTACACAAATCTGGAAAGTCAAAGACAGATTGTTGAGAGAGTATATCGTCAGGAGCAAAACGAACTTAAAAAGAAACTCGAAAAACTCCAGGTCTTGAGCGGTAAGTCTTCCGACCTAATACATAATTTGGGCATAACATTTACAAAGATGAGTGCAGCAGTAGCAATGCTCAAGAAAGAGATTGATGCTTCTCAAAAAGACTCACCTGCTGATGTGTTGAATGATAATATTCAATTCGCATTACGTCAGATTAATTGTACGGGGACCGACTTCAGAAACGTAAAGCCTGAATTAGAAAAGGTAAATCTGTACAAGACAGTATCTGATTATCTTGCTGCTTGGAGAAACTTTGGATACAAATCTTTTGATATAGCCCCAATTAAACTGAACGTCTCTGAAGATACTATGGTGGAAATTGATAAAGATCTGTTCTTTACTATGCTTGATTGTATTTTAATTAATGCCCACCAGCATGGCTTTAATAAAAGGAATAATCCTCAAAACAAGGTAATTATAGACCTTCAGGGTGTGTATTCTGACAACAAAAAATACGTTATGATTGGAGTCTCGAACAATGGAAAACCTCTGACCGATGGCTATGGTATTAGTGATTTTGTAGAAAGAGGAAATGTGGGCTTAAATTCTTCGCAAGATGGTCTCGGAGGCAATCATATCATGGAAATAGTACACCATTTTGGTGGAAAGTTATCGATTGTTGGTGAATCAGAATGGCTTTCATTTAATATATTGTTACCTATTTATTTAACGTCTGATGACACAAAATTCATTGAATATGGAAGTGAATGTATATAGTGTAATATGGGCTGACGATGAATGCGCGACCTTAAAGCAGGATGAACTTATTCGCAAAGTATTCAATGAAAAATGCATTGAAGTATTGGAGTATGTCCCTACATCTACAGCTTTGCGAAATGCTTTAGAAATCTATAAAGATAAAGTCGATGCTGTAATTGTAGATGGAAACTTTAGTAAAGAGGATGTTGATTATTTAGAATCTGATGATATCAGTGGGTTGATACACACTGTATCCTTTTTGGAACTCTATAACACGAAAAGGGATATACCATTTTTCCTTTATACAGCAAGAAAGATACTATTGCAGGATATCTGTAAAAATAGAGAGTTGGATTATTTTACCACGACCAAGCGCTTAATCCAAAAAGGTGATATAGAATCGCTGGCCGAAAAGATAATCTCCACTGTTGACCACATTCATTCTATTGAATTTATGGTCAAGAAAAAGTATCAAGCATTGCTAAATATGGCAAAAGAAATTAATGATGAATGCAGTGAAAATCTTTATCAGTTTTTATTGAATGAGGCACGAGATATTGACTATAATAGGAGCATATCCATGTTTAATGTTTTAAGAGGTATTTTGGAGCAAATCCTAGATTTGTGCAGAGACAACAATATTGTTCCCCAAGAGGTTAATACCTTAAATGCTTTTAAATATTATTGGAGCCGAAATGGTTATAAGAACAATAATTGGGTCTATAAGCCGAACGATTCCATTATGCCTAAAGCAATATCTTGTATAATAGGAAACCTAATAGATATTACGCAAGACGGTTCACACAAGAAAGTAGAGCTAAATTTACAGATTTCAGAATATGTAACCGAAAACCAATCACCTTTTATATTTAGATCGTGCCTTTATCAGGTGATGGATGTTGTGAGATGGTATATTGATTTGATTAATAAATTAACAGAAGGACAAATTAAAGGTCAAGGCCTATATAAAATAACTAACATAGAAAATTAGAAAGTAAATATATGAATAAGCAACAATTAGCTAATAAGATATGGGCATCTGCCAATAAGATGCGCTCCAAAATTGAAGCCAATGAATATAAAGACTATATTCTAGGTTTGATTTTCTATAAATTCCTTTCAGACAATGAAGTGAATTACTTACGCAGTATCGGGTGGACAGACGAAGACCTCGAAACCCTGGTAGAGGATTACGAAGACAAGGAAGCCGTGATGATGATGGACTACTGCAAGAACAATATCGGTTACTTTATCGAATACAAATATCTGTTCGGCACCTGGTTGTTGCCCGAAGTGGAATTCTCCATTGCCGACCTGAGTGCGGCATTGAATAACTTTGACCGTCTGGTTAGTCCAAACTACAAGCATGTATATAGCAATATCTTCAAGACCCTGCAGACGGGGTTGAGCAAATTGGGCGAGAATCCGGCAGCACAGACCCGTGCCATCAAAGACCTTATCAAGCTCATCAAGGATATTCCAACCGATGGAAGTCAGGATTATGATGTTTTGGGCTACGTTTACGAATACCTTATCAGTAACTTTGCAGCCAATGCAGGTAAAAAGGCAGGCGAGTTCTATACACCGCATGAGGTAGCCATATTGATGTCAGAAATTGTAGCAGAACATCACAAGAACAAGGACCATATTGAAATATACGACCCTACGAGCGGTTCGGGCTCTTTGCTAATTACCATTGGCAAGTCCATCGGCCGTCATATTGAGGACAAGAACAAGGTGAAATACTACGCACAGGAGTTGAAGGAGAATACCTACAACCTCACCCGTATGAACCTGGTGATGCGTGGCATCCGTCCGGACAATATTAATACACGTTGTGCCGACTCACTGGAAGAAGACTGGCCTATGCAGCTAGAGGGTACCGATATAGGCCGACCGCTCTACGTGGACGCTGTAGTTTCCAACCCTCCCTATTCACAACAATGGACACCGACCGACCGTGAACTTGATGCTCGATTTAAGGATTATGGAGTAGCCCCAAAGAGTAAGGCTGACTATGCCTTCCTGCTGCATGAATTGCATCACCTGAAACCAGATGGCATTCTGACCATTGTTCTCCCTCATGGTGTCCTCTTCCGTGGCGATGCCAACGAAGACAGTGAGGGTGAAGGCAAAATTCGCCGCAACCTGATTGAGCACAACAATATCGATGCCATCATCGGTTTGCCAGCCAATATCTTCTTCGGTACTGGCATCCCTACCTTTGTGATGGTCCTCAAGCAGCATCGCGACAACGATGATGTACTGATCATCGATGCCAGCAAAGGCTTCGTCAAAGAAGGCAAGAACAACAAGCTACGTGCCTCCGATATCCGCCGTATTGCCGATACCGTGCGCGACCGTAAGAGCGTACCCGGCTACTCCCGTACCGTATCGCGTGAAGAAATACGAGATAATGGCTACAACCTGAATATTCCACGCTATGTGGATTCAAGCGAACCAACGGAAAAATTCGATATCTATGCCACCATGTTTGGTGGTATCCCCAATAGCGAAATCGACGAACTGCAGACCTATTGGAATGCTCTGCCCAGTCTGCGCAACGACCTGTTTGCTCTTGAAGCCGATAAGCCATATTCCAATCTGAAATCGGAGGATATAGAAGGCGTTATCAATGCCAATACCGATGTAAAAGCCTTCAAGGAGCGATTCAACGCTGCCTTCGATGGTTTTGAAGCACTGCTTCACCAACACCTTATCGACAACGTGATGAACGTGCATCCTATGAAGGAACTTGATGCCATCACCGAGAACATGTTTGCCCGTCTGGAAAACATTCCGTTGATTGACAAATATGCCTCCTATCAAGCTTTGGCCGATAACTGGCAGATGACAACCAACGACATCGAAACTATCCAACAGGAAGGCATGGATGCCGTACGTGTGGTAGAACCTGCATATAAGGTGGTAAAAAAGGGAGACGAAGAAATAGAAGTTCCCGATGGATTGAAAGGCCGTATCCTCCCCTTCGAACTGGTGCAGTGCATAAAGTTCCAATCTGAGTTGGACGAAATTGCAGCTCTACAAAATCGTGTAGAGGAAATCAATGGTGAGGTAGATGAAATCCGTGACAGCTTTACCGAAGAGGAAAGCGAGAAATATCTAGATGCAGAGAAAGACAATGCTTACAACAAGAAAGAGATTACTGCTGGAGCAAAGGCCAAAGGCGATGATGTAGAACCCGAAACCAAGGTAAAACTCAAAGGCATTGTAAAACTTTGGGATGAGCAAAAGGCAAAGAATAAGAAGATTAAAGAAAATAAGCAGGTGTTAATAGACAAAACTGTTGAAGTAATTAAAAATCTTTCAGATGAAGAAGTTATGAGATTCTTACATCTAAAATGGATTAATCCAATTTTTAATGGAATTAACGAAATATTACAGCTTGAGATAAACACTTTTACAAAAATTATAGTGGAACTCAAGCAAAAATATTCAAACTCTTATAATGATATTGTATTAGCCATAAAAGAAAACGAAGATGTTTTATCCGAGATGATCTCACATTTAACCGGAGATGAATATTCAATTAAAGGTTTAAATGATTTATTAAAAAACTAAAGTTTTTTTAATGTCTGAAAATAAATTAGTTATGAAAACTCCAAAAATAAGATTTAAAGGATATAGTACAGATTGGCAATCATCTACTTTAAAAGACTGGCTTAAGTCTTCAAAGACTAGAAATGTAGATTTAATATATGATAAAAATGATGTCCTTTCAGTTTCTGGAGAATTTGGTGTCGTAAATCAGATTCAATTTCACGGTAAGTCATCGGCTGGAGTTTCCGTGAAAAATTATGGAGTGGTTAATACCGGTGATGTTGTTTATACAAAATCGCCACTCCGTAAGCAGCCTTATGGAATTATTAAAAGTAATAAAGGGCAATCAGGAATAGTTTCTACTTTATATGCTATATATAATTG
>JAHHQT010000076.1 GCA_020026215.1 Muribaculaceae bacterium | reverse complement strand
TTTGAATGGCGAAAACGAAAGGCTATTGAGCAAGGAAAAGATGAAAATCAGATTTTGCGGATTGAGACAATTCTTGCCATTGCCGAGAAATTACCCCTCAACAAACCAGAACTGAATGCCATGCCTAAATTCGGGAAGAAACGCCCAAATGAGTATTCTGATGAAATTCTTTCCATCATTACCGCCTATATCCAAACGGCACAAGGCTCTTGTATGGAAATTTCATGCACCAGTTGCCGCACCATGCGTTCGGTGCAGAATCCCGACAAAATTTCATTGAATCTGAGCTTTGCGAAAAGCAAGAATTATGAAAGTTTCAAATGGCTGATACCTTTTACCGACCTATTCAAGTGTATCAAAAATCCGAGCTCCTTTGGTTTGGGTAGTTTGTTTGATGACAATTTTGAATCAGCAAATAAACTTTTGCCCCTATTGGTCAATGCAAAATTCTTGGTGAACAAAAAGCCTTTTGAAGACCGTTACAACAAGGCTGAAAAAATCAAAGGCGAACGCCAGCTAACCGGGTACGCCAATGAATTTTTCTCTATCGAATTAATCCGTTAATCTTAGACATCAAAAGTCAAGCCTTCATCAGCCAGGACTGTGTTCGGAAAGACAGTCTGCGCCTCTTTCAGCAGATCTTGTTCTTCCTTGTAGCGTGAAGAATAATGACCGATTATCAAGCGTTTTACCTCTGCATTCTTGGCAACGGTTGCCGCTTGCAGAGCAGTGCTATGACAGGTTTCCTGTGCGCGAGGAGCATCAGCATTCCCAAATGTAGCTTCGTGATACAACAGGTCAGCCCCCTTCACTTCACTTGATACCGCTTTTAATGGCAATGTATCTGAAATGTAAGCATATACTCGAGGCTTGTCCGCAGGTTTAGTCAACACCTCATTTGGCACTACTGTTCCATCTTCCTTCACGAAATCAGCGCCATCCTTAATGTCTTTCATGCAACGGATAGGCACTTTGTGAAAATCGACCATTTCACGGATTATGTGTCGTGGCTGTGGTTTTTCACGGAAAACAAATCCCACACACTCCATACGGTGCTTCAAAGGCATCGTGTTTACTATCAGCGACTTGTCCTCATAGATTACATGATTGCCATATTCGTATGGCTCATAGATAATATCCATGTTGTGTACGGCAAAGTCAGTCAAAGGCTTGAACAGTTCCATTCCGCCCTTTGGCAAGTGGATGGTGATTGAGCCTTGCGCCCCCATCAACCCCAAGGTGGATAAAAGTCCGGGCAAACCATAGCAATGATCGCCATGCAAATGGCTGATGAAAATGTGGTGCATACGATTTACCTTCACCTTCATTTTCAACATTTGCAGTTGTGTCCCTTCACCGCAATCCACCAAGAAAAGATTGTCACGGAAATTGACAATTTGTGCAGACGGATTGTGTCTCAATGTCGGTTTTGCCGAGCCACAACCCAATATACTTACTTTAAATACGTCCATAAACTTATTACATCAACACCGTCTCTTTCAAGAAGACCTCACCCGTATTGTCTTTCTTATCCACAATGATAATCAGACAAGGTTTGGTGGTATATTTCAATTCACGCACTTTCAACGCCTCATAAATAAATGTCAAATCACCTTTGGCATTCCTTTGCAAAGAAATTGGAGACATGCGCACCTCATTATTGGTTTCGGGATAGGTCACGGCAATCACAAACTGCTTGTCGAAATCGACAATGGTTGGTTGTCCGTTTTTGCCCATAACAGTAGCCATACCGAATTTTTTACTAAATTCTTCCTGAGTAGTAATTTTCGGATTCTCACAAGTCTCTCCATTCTTCAAGAAATATCGGAAAGCCTGTTCAAACTTTACCTCTTCAATTGCAGTTCCATTTTCTGTCGCTGTGACCGATTTTTTTGCACCACAACCGGTTAGAAGAACCAAAACAGCCATTGCAATAAACAATCTAAAATTTCTCATATTTTAAAAACTTTATTTGGTTACGAAGATAATAAAATCTGCACAAATTCCTAAAATCAGAATTCAAATTTATCAATCAATGGTTTCGTATGGTCATAGGCGCCAAAATAGGTCATGTGCACAGTTCTATGCTCTGCATCAACCATATATACATTAAAAGCATTACTCGACAAGCTATAGGGTACACGCTCCACTATATTGTAGTCATAACATTTTTCCGACGGCGACATATTGGTGCACAATATCATGTGCTGTTTGGGTAAATTCGGAGCTTCAAAATCCAAACCTTCCACATCAAACTGCTGCTGTGTATGATTGTGCCCTGCCAAGTGGCAGACAAAAGTACCCTTCGCATCCGTAAAATCGGCATTAACTTCCATATCCTTGCCACCGAGATTATGAGCATAGGTCTTGGTCAAAGATTTACGCATACGATAAGCCTCAACAATTTCGGGAATCATTTTCCATGAATGCACATAATAACTGCAGTTCAAATAGGTTTCATAGGCATCTCCTGTAGGACAAAAGGCGAAATGGTTCAATATGATGACATAGTGATTTTCTGTCATACCTTCCTTCAAAGCTACATTTGTCAACCAATCAATTTGCTTTTGAGAATAGTATGCCCAGTGCTGGGTATCGTAATTGTCATCATCCGTGTCGTCACACATATCCAAACCGATAAAGCGGAACACCTGGTCCTTTGGTCCGGGAACATCATAATAGAAATACATACATCGACTGTCATCGGTCTTCATTTTGGCTCGTAAAGAGATGGGCAACAGCGAATATATCATGGTAGAATACACATATTTGTTTGGATTGTGGCTCATTCTATTCGAGTCATGGTTTCCGTTCACAAAGAAAGTAGGCACATTATTGTTCTCATAAAGCACATCGACAAACTTGCGTAAGAGTTTCAACGCCTCATCGCGCGAAGTGCTCGAACTATTGTTAATCATATCACCCGTATGCACCATAGCATCAGCTCCCACATCGTCACGATTGGCAAAAGCCACCGCCTGACCTAAGTTTGTACTGCGGGAAAAGGAAATATTATTACCGTCGGAATAGTCAGAGAAATGAGCATCCGAAACATGGGTAATGACAAAAAAGTTAGAATCTCGCTCAGCTGACGAGGCAATGGAGTTCAACCTTTCCACCGTCATTTGACCATTAATTACCTCAAACAACGATGCTTTCATCAAATGGGATGACAATTCATGGTCTTCAGCGCATCCACAAAACAAAGCCAGGCAAAAAGCCCCGACCAAAGTTGTGATTATTTTTTTCATGATACGAATATTATCAGCACTCTTATTCTATAGCCAAAAATAAATATTTTTTTAATATTCCCGACCTCTTACTATCCATTTTAACATTCTGATAATTAAAATAATGCATACAACTCTTAACGGATACAAAAAGTTGTTCTATCTTTGCATAGAATATATGAAAACTACCCTAAAATCAAATTCAAAAAAGAATATGTCATTGAAATTCAGAAATGCACTCATCGCATTATTTTTATGTCTGATAACCATGCCTTGTGTGAAGGCAGAGTCTATAAAACGCGAAGTTCGAGCAGTTTGGCTAACTACAGTCTGGAGACTCGACTGGCCAACCGAAGCAGGAACATCTTCTAAAATCCAGCAAAGACAGAAAGAACAGATGATTCAAATTCTGGACTTGTTGCAAGATGCCAATTTCAACACTGTTTATTTTCAGGTTCGCTCCATGTGCGATGCCATGTACAAATCCAGCTACGAAGCATGGTCTTCTTTCTTAACCGACAGCCGTGGCGCAGACCCTCATTGGGACCCGTTGGATTTTGTCGTAGCTGAATGCCACAAACGTGGTATGGAATGCTACGCATGGGTGAATCCCTTGCGTTTCTCCACAGGTACAAAGTGGAACACACCGCAAGACCAATTCTATCGCGATAAAGGCTGGTTGCTTTCCTACACCAACGGAGAAGGCAACACCACTACCGTATTGAATCCGGGTATTCCCGAAGCCTTGCAACGTGTCACTGACATCTGCCGCGAAATCGTGACCAACTACAACATCGACGGTTTGGTGTTCGATGACTATTTCTATCCAAGCGGTATCCCTACCACCAGTGCAGCTGCCGACTATATCCTATGGAAAAAGTCAAACAACCCTAACTTTGGCAACTGGCGTCGTGAAAACATCAACACGATGGTAAGAAACATCTATAATATGATTCAAGCCGTAAAACCTTACGTACGTTTTGGTATTTCTCCTGCTGGAGTGGCTTGTACCAGTTCATCTGTTGCCAACGGTCACGGAGTAAAACCTTGCCCAACCGGCTCTGACTGGCAATATTCAAAAATATTCTCTGATCCTGTGGCATGGATTAAAGAAGGAACAGTCGACTTTATCTCTCCTCAACTATATTGGAAAACCAATCACAGCACCAACGGCTTCGGTCCGTTGACCAAATGGTGGTCAGAAATTGCCAACCAATTCGGCCGTCACCACTATGCAAGTCACAGTATCTCTTTCTTTGGCAGTTCAAACACCACCTCTGATTGGGCAGAAGTAGGCAAGCAAATCCAATATTCACGTGACTATAATAAGAACAATGCTCCGGGAGCAGTGATGTACTCCACCCAATTCATTTCGGGCAAGAGCAGAACAGGTTTCAACAAATGGTTAAAAGAAAACAAGTTCTCCAAGCCTTCATTGGTTCCTGCCTTGGATTGGAAAAGCCACAAGGCCTACGGCAAAGTCGTGAATATGAAAATCAACGGAACAAATTTGACATGGGACAACGCAGACAACAATGTGCGTTATTCAGTCTATGCCATCCCTTCCCGTTTGAAACCATCAGAAATTACCAGCGCATTGGGCGGTGTCAAAGCCGACTATCTTGCAGCTGTCACTTATAATAACAGTTATTCTATTCCAAGTCATTTGACCACTGGACACTATTTCGGCGTTTGTGTATTGGACCGTTTCGGTAACGAATTTCCAATACAATTCAGCAATGAAAGTAGCGAACCAGCCCCAAAGGTAACTCTTATTTCTCCTGTCAATGGCAAGATGGTGAAATCTCCGGTTACTTTCCAATGGTCATCAGCCGCCAACGTGACTTATACTATTCAAGTAAGCACAGATGCCACCTTCTCAAAAATCGTGGCTCAACAAAGAGACTTGACCACCAATTCGGTAACGATGGACTTGTCAGACTTGCTTCCAGAAACTGTTTATTCTTGGAGAGTCGTCACTTCTCAAAAAGGAAAATCTGACACAGAATCTGCAACCGAGACATTCAAAACAGCACCTTACGACCCGATTTCAAAAGCCGCCCTTTTAACCCCTGCCAACGGCATGGCATTTGGCGAAGATGTGGATAAAGTGGAATTCTCATGGCAAAACGTAGCAGGCTGTAGCTACTTGTTGGAAGTAGCAGACAATGCTGAGTTCGACCAACCGATTTACATAAAAGAAACTACCAATACTTCAGAAGTCGTTGCCTTCAAATATTTGAAGTTCAACACCTCTCTATATTGGAGAGTGAAATCTTCAAAACCAAAATTTGCCGACAGTTATTCTGAGGTTTGGAGATTCCAAGCTCCTTCACGCCCAATTGCCGACAAAGCTCAACTAATTGCCCCGGCAAACAACGCAACAGTAAACAAGGATACTAATTATGAATTCAACGGATTCAAAGCCGAGAATTTCGTATTGCAAGTTTCTAACCGTAGCGATTTCAGTCAAATTTATATAACCATCAACAACGGCTTTGAAAAGAATGCACAAGGCAACACTACTTGCGCCTTGATTCACAACCAATATGCCAACGGCACTTATTACTGGAGAGTGATTTCAAAAGGTACTAACCGTGATGACAATTTGTCTGATGTGTTCTCGTTCAAGGTGACTGGTTCATCGGCTGGCGGTATCGAACAAGACTATCAAATCAAGAACGATATTTCCACTTACGACAATGTCAGCGGAATGTCATTGACCAACCTTTGGGTAAGATCTGTTGCCGAACCTTACAATAACTTGACGTTCCAAAACAATGGCGCACAAAACAGAGGATTCTGCGTGATTGACCATATTATCTATGTGGCAGGCCGTAACGAAAACTCATCGGCTTCAGAATGCTACATTGCCAAATACAATGCGTTCACAGGAGAGTATATGGGTAAATTGAATTTACCGACAAGCGTGCAATGCTCATACTTCCCTTGCAACGACGTAATGCGTGACGAAGCTGGCAATCTTTTGATTTCCAACTTGACCTTAAACGGCGAAAGCTATCCTGTCAATATTCATCGCATTGACAAGAAAACAGGCGCAGCTACATTGGTGGCTGAATGCTACACCAAAAAATTCGGCAAATCACGTATCGACCACTGTGCCGTATTCGGGGATGTCAATTCCGGTAATTTCGAAGTGCTTGCCGCTATTGCCAGCAACACAACAGTTGTGAAATGGATATTCAGGAACGGCAAACAAAGTGGCAAGGAATTGCAGATGGAAGCACAAGCCTACTATCCATCCTTCGCCAAACATTTCGGCATCGCACCACGCGTGTTCCCGATTTCTCAAACCGAATTGTTCATCAACGGCGGTGGCATCCAATTCTCACGCTATAATTTCTTGAACGGGATATTGACGGACAGCTTCAAGAGCAACCCTTCATTGGCAGCAGAATCAACAGACCTCAATGGTGCATCCTTCTTTACTTTCATGGACAAGACCTATCTTGTTCTTCCTGAAAGCAGCCACAGCACAAGTACAGGTCATCGATTCAAATTGGTACAGTCAAATGCTGACATGGCATTTGCATCCCTGGCAAAACGCTGGGTATTCCCTGCAAAAGGAATGGGTAAGGTGAATAGTTCAACATGGGATGCCGTAGCCGACTACGAAATTATCCGTGACAGTAATGGCAAAGATGTTTCCGTTCAAATCTATGTTTATGTACCGGGCAACGGTCTTGCTGCTTATTCTATGCAAAAAGTAGAAGCATCTGGCATCGTAACTGAAATTTCTGCAAACGAAGCAGTCAGCATCACTTATGCCAACGGCAATATCAATTTCGACCAAACAGTGGACTGTGCAGAAGTTTACAACTTGTCAGGAATATTGGTAGCCCAAGCCAAACACATTGACCACATCGCTCTTGATGCAACAAACGGCGTTTATATCGTACGTTGCATCAACAATGGCAAAGTCACTACCAAGAAGATTTTGAAATAGCACATAAAATAAAAATCATAAATAAAAACGATAGTTCTGTTTAAGAACTATCGTTTTTTGTGTATTCTTATGAAATTATCAATTATTATGGTTCTATCTTCCCTATTCTTAAATCTCCAGAAACAACAACCTGAGAATTCTTTCCTTTTGTTAGATAATAAACCTTTTGTACCCAATTTGCAACAGATTGTTTTCCATTAGTGGCAACAAGATAAACTTTGACCTTCTGTGTGTTATTATCTGCTGTGAATTTTTCAGAATAACCCTGTACACATTTCTTGATGGATTTCTGAGATACAATCTCATTTATAGAATTATATTCGAATAGTGTAACATCTAAATCTATACCTTCTGGAGGAGTAGTAGCTGAATACAGAAACGTATAAGTGGTGCTTTGGGGATTTAAATCTTCTTCATCATCCGAACATGAAGATAATGAAAATAAAATGGCTGTACATAACAGCATCATACTAAATAATTTTTTCATTTTGTATTAATTTAATTTTATTGCAATATTGCCATTCCCTTTGGCAGATTCCCTAAAATAAAAAATGTAGTGACACTGCCACACGTCATCAAGGCTCACCACAAGCCTACTTACTCAATGGCAGCGCACTACATCGTATGACGAAGCACACTATGCCCAACGAGTAAGTTATTAATAGCCCTAAAGTTATCGAGGTGGTGATTCTGATGACGCTTAGGCTATGTCTATTAATCTAATAAAAAAGCATTATTACTTAATGCTTTACAAAGATAGCATTAGATTGTCGTAGAATCAAATTTTATAGATATATTTATTTAACTAAATTTGTCAAATTGGAAAATCCTTTTTAATCAAGTTAAAACAATTATCTGGTGAAATTAGCATCTGACTAAATTTAATATTATAATTATAAGACTTACATGATTCAATAATATTTTTTTATCTTCCTCCGTACAATAAACGCCAAAAACAATTTCTTCAATCTTTGATTCTGAATCCAATTCTAAATAATCAACCTCCTTTTCATTTAAAGGATTAAAATTCAACAATCTGACTTCTTCCTCCTCTTTCCAAGAATTATGTTTTAAACCAAAAGCAACATTTGTATATATTCGAGGACTTTGTAAATTATACTGATTTCCATAGCTCATTCTTAAAATTCTATTCGAATTCAATTTTTCCTCACTATTAGAATGTATAAATTTATTTGAAAAATTATACCTGATACAATATCCTCTATGTACATCTGCATAACTAGACCACATATTAATTTTCCTAAGGATTTCATCATTCTGTCCAAGAAATTTATCGCCACAAAAGCAACGTATTTTGTAATACTCGAAAGTTTTATGTAATGCCCCGAGATGCGCCCCTCCTCTATGACAATAATTTTTAAGATTTTCAAATTTTGACCAGTGTAATGCTAACGTATCAAAAGGATCATTCATTTTTTTGGACTACAAATAGTTAACATATTATTCTTTAAATCATTTAAAGAATATTCATTGACCCTCCTAAAAGAATATAATGTCACCTTTGAATCTTGCACATCTTCATATTTTACTAAAGAAGTTAAGTATTGATATTTTGTGAAATATGCTAATGACAATTCTGTATTTCTGCAAGAATAAATTTCTCCTGCTAAAAAACACATCCTCCTTTTCGTCTCATTATAATTTTTTAACAAATCCACAAGATCTTTTATATTTTGCTTTTCCACTCGTTCCAATACTGAAGAAATCAATTTTTCAGCACATTCATATTGTCCTTTATTAAACCTTTCTCTTGCTTTCTCTACAACAACTACAAATAACTCGAATAAAACTCTACCT
>JAHHQT010000075.1 GCA_020026215.1 Muribaculaceae bacterium | reverse complement strand
GATAAATGTTATCGACTAAAAGTCTTTAATTTTGCAAAGCTAATAATTTAATATTATTGTTGCTTGTAGAAAGTCGAAAAGTTTGATGAAAAATAAGATACTTTTTATCCATTTATTATTGTTTGCAATCGCTTTTTTTAGTTTCAACTTAGTCGGGTAGAAACCTGCACACTATACGATGATTGAGGGAATAGTAGTCGATTCTTTGACTCGTGAGCCGTTAAAAAAAAGACTAAAATTTGTTCATATTCCTTTTTGTTACAAGATTGTTATTTTGTAATAATACAACTATGTTATCTTTGTAGCAGTCAATAAGCGAATAATGGAAAGTCATAAGCAGAGAATTTTAGTTGTGGACGATGAGGTCGCTATCTGTGACCTGATGAAAATTAATTTGGAAATTGCAGGCTATGATGTTGATGTGGCCTATTCCGCGGAGCAAGTCCTGAAGATGGATTTATCCGACTATTCTTTAATGGTGTTCGATATTATGATGGAGGAAATGTCGGGATTGGAATTGTTGAGCAGAGTGCGCAACAATCCCAAGGTTGAGAATGTCCCTGTTATTGTCTGCACAGCTGTCACAGAAGAAAATTCTTTGTTGGACGGCTTCTCGCGTGGCGCTGACGACTATATTCGCAAACCTTTTTCTATGCGTGAATTTGTTGCAAGAGTACAACGCTCGTTGCAACGTTCCAATTATTTGGCCGGTTCGGCTTCATTGGAATACAAGACTTTGACTCTGGACCGTTTGATGCATACATGCCTGGTGGACGGGGAAGATGTCGGAGTGACAAAACGTGAATATGATTTGCTCTCATTGTTCTTGTCTAACCGAAACCATATTTTCTCACGTGACGAAATCCTTGAAAAGGTATGGGAAAAAAACACGTTTGTTGTAGATCGTGCCATAGATGTTAACATTAACCGTTTGCGTAAGAAAATCAGACAATACGGTAGTAATATTATCACCAAACAAGGTTACGGCTATGGATTCAAAGAAAATATTTAGTTTCCGCACACGATTGTTCTTTTTGGTCAACATTTTCTTTTGGATGTTGGTAGCAGCATTTGTGAGTATTCAGTATTTGAGGGAATCAGAATATAAAGTGTCCATGTTGGATACTCGTTTGCAAGTTTATAACAATATCCTTTTAAAGGAATATGAAGTGAAGGATACATTGACCAATGATATGATTAAGGAATTGATTGGTAATGAATTGCTTCGCGTTACGATGCTGGACTTGAACGGTAATGTGGTTTTTGACAATTTTAATGAGAATATGGGTAATCACAAGGACCGTCCGGAAATTCAGAAGGCTCTTTCTTCGGGAGTCGGGTTTACTATCCGCAGAATTTCAGAAACAGACAAGCATGAATATTTCTATTCAGCTACGGAAGGGCAGGAAGTGATTATTCGTTCTGCATTGCCTTATGATGTATCGTTGGCGAATATTTTGAAAGGTGATGTCAATTATGTAGGTATTGTACTTGCTATTGCGTTGATTATTAATATTATTCTCTATTTTGCCATCAGCCGAATGAGTTTGGGTGTCCAGAATCTTTGGAAGTTCGCCCGAGTGGTTGAGGATGGTGGGGATATCAATGAATTCGATACCTCATTATTGCCGAATGATGAACTTGGAGAAGTGTCGTCAGTGATTGTTAACCTTTACAAGGAGCGTGACCGACAATATCAAAAATCACAGTTTGAAATCAACGAAAAGATTCGAATCAAGCATCAATTGACAAACAATATCAATCACGAGTTGAAAACCCCGGTACAGTCTATTATGGGGAGTTTGGAGACGTTGGTTCACAATGGGGATGCGTTGTCTCCTGAGTTACGAAATAAATTAATTTATACCGGGTATGAAAACAGTTTGCGTTTGAGTGAACTGTTGCAGGATATTACATTGCTTTCACGTATTACAGATGCAAAGGATACATTCGCTAAAAGTAAAATAAATATTGGCGTTTTGGTCAATGATGTTGTTAAGGAGATTGTTTCTATTTATGGCGAGCAGAAAATGCGTATCAATGTCAATCTTCCAGAGGATGTCGAGGTAGAGGGAAACCGACTCTTATTGGAATCCATATTTAGAAATTTGATTAACAATTCTATCCAATACTCCGGTGGTAGGGATATATTTATTAATCTTTTGGAAACTACAGGAACACATTATGTGTTTGATTTCCATGACAATGGTATAGGAGTGGACAATGCCCATCTGAATAGAATCTTTGAACGTTTCTATCGTTTGGACAGCGGACGCAGTCGCAAGGAGGGCGGAACAGGGATAGGCCTTTCAATTGTCAAGAATGCCGTGTTGTTCCATAATGGAACTATCGAGGCCCGCAACATGGAGTTTGCAGGATTGCAGTTTATATTTTCAATACATAAATAAAGTATTTTATGAGTACAATTTTTACAGTAATTGTAATTATCCTTGCCGTTTTGGCAGTGGTGGATTTGATTGTAGGTGTTTCTAATGATGCTGTTAACTTCCTAAACTCTGCTTTAGGATCAAAGGTGGCTTCCAAGAGAGTGATTCTCATTGTTGCTTCAGTCGGCATCTTATTGGGGGTAATCACTTCCAACGGCATGATGGAAGTCGCTAGAAATGGAGTGTTTCATCCGGGGATGTTTACTTTCTCAGAGATTATGTTTTTATTCGTCGGAGTCATGCTGTCCGATGTCATATTGCTTAATACATTTAATTCGCTTGGACTTCCAACGTCCACTACAGTTTCCTTAGTTTTTGAATTGCTGGGAGCTTCGCTTGCTGTTGCTATTTTCAAAATCTTTGATTCTCCGGATTTGACTTTCGCTGATTTGGGCAATTTTATCAATGCAGGGAAAGCAATGGTGATTATCTCGGGTATCTTGTCTTCGGTTGTCATCTCCTTTACGGTCGGTGCGATACTGATGTATCTGTCACGTTTGTTGTTCTCGTTTAAGTATGCGAAACGATTCGGTCGCTATGGGGCTGTATGGTGCGGTATCTCCATTGTGGGTATTATTTATTTCGCGATTTTCCAAGGCATGAAAAGCTCAGGTTTGATTCCTGAAGAATTCATGAATTTGATTAATGATAATATTTGGACCTCGCTGATTTTGATTTGGATTGTGGCTTCTGGGGTGTTGTTCATGATGCAACGTATGGGCGTGAACATTATGAAATTCACCATCCTGTCTGGTACGTTTGCCTTGGCTTTGGCATTTGCGGGTAATGATTTGGTGAACTTTATCGGTGTGCCAATGGGAGGACTTGACAGTTATAAGATAGCCATGGAAGCAGGGGATAGTTCTGTCTTGATGGGACAGTTGGCCGAGCCTGCTCATGTAAATCCGTTGTATTTGATTGCTTGCGGTTTGATTATGGCAATCACCTTGTTCTTCTCAAAAGATGCGATGAAAGTGGCTGAGACTCAATTGAGCCTTTCTTCTCAGAACGATGAAGAAGAACGTTTTGGCTCAAACAAGTTTTCAAGAGGTTTGGTAAGCATGGCATTGAAGATGAACAATGTCTATAATACTATTGTGCCGAAGTCTGTACAGGCGAAAATTAACAGACAATTTGAACAAACCGAGAAATCGGATGTTTCGTACGACTTTATTCGTGCGATAGTCAATTTGACGGCTGCTTCCATCTTGATTTGTTTGGGTACTTCTCTTAAACTTCCTCTTTCTACGACTTATGTCATCTTTATGGTGGCGATGGGTTCTTCTTTGGCGGATAGAGCTTGGGGACGTGAAAGTGCCGTTTATCGAATTACGGGTGTGATGGTTGTAGTAATGGGTTGGTTTGTGACTGCTATTGCTGCTGTTACTTTGTCTTTCATCATAGTAATGTTTATTAGTTGGGGAGGCTGGTGGGCCTTAACCATCATTACTTTGCTTTGCGGTTATATCCTTTGTCATAGTTTGATTTTCCCTCGCTATAAGAACAAGGAAGAGGTGAAACCTATTTTGAGTGAGGAGAAAGACGAGCACAATGTTTTGTATGATTGCACACAGGAAGTTTGCAATACGATGGAACAAATTTCGGGTATTTATAATCATATGTTGGTAGCGTTGTTTACGGAGAACAGACGATTGCTGAAAGAAACAGTGACAAAATCAGAAATTCTTTACAAGCAGGCTAACGAACGCAAATATCATATTGTAAAAACCTTGAAGAGAATTGAGGATGAGAATGTGGAAACTGGTCACTTTTATATTCAAGTGGTGGATTATTTGACTGAAGTTACAAAGGCATTGCTGCACTGTACGCGTCCCGCTTATGTTCATTTGGAAAATCACCATAAGGGTATGACTGAAGAACAGATTAAAGACTTGAAGATTGTGAATGATGGTGTGGATGAAATATTCATGCAGATTAACAGAATGTTGAGGGAAAAGGATTTTTCTTCTTTGGATCAAATCCTTGAAATGCGTGACAATCTCTTCGGCTTGATAGCAGATGCCATCAAGAATCAAATTTCACGTTTGAAGCACGAGGGCGCAAGCACAAAGGCTAGTATGCTGTATCTAAATATTTTAAATGAAACCAAGACAATGGTGCTTCAATCGCGTAACTTGATAAAGTCGCAGGGGTACTTCTTGGATAAGATTAATAATAAATAGGTTCAACTTATCAGGAAAAAGTGGTTTTGTAATAACAAACGTTAAAAAGTTTGGTCGGTATATATCTCTGATATATTGAGATATATACCGATTTTTTAATATTTGTGAAATTTTGGGATTTTATTATCCATTAATTTTGAATTGTCAGTATTATTTCCTATATTTGTTTAGAGAAATATTTTTGTGTTATGGGTATATCTAAATTTCAAAAACGACTAATGGGTTTGCAGGATAATCTTTTATCCTTTGCTTTTAAACTCACAGCAAACTACGATGATGCTCATGATTTGTTGCAGGACACCACTTTCAAGGCTTTGGCCAACGAAAGCAAATATGTCGATGATTCCAATTTCAAAAGTTGGGTTTTCACTATCATGCGAAACATTTTCATTAATAACTATCGCAGAATTGTAAGAACTCAAACCATATTGGACAAGAGCGATGATTTATACCAAATCAATCTGCCGGCTGTCGAATCGTCCGAAACTCCTGAAAACCAATATTCACTTAGCGAAGTGATTGGTGAGGTGAACAAATTGCCAGAGGAGTATAGAAAACCATTTGTGATGCATTTTTCAGGGTACAAGTACCAGGAGATTGCTGAAAACATGAACTTGCCTTTAGGTACAGTAAAGAGCCGTATCTATTTCGCAAAGTTAAAATTGCAATCTCAACTAAAAGGATATTAGGCAATTATAACGCCTTCTAAATGAAATTAGAGACTAAAGATGTCGGGTTTGACCTGCTCTTTAGTCTCTAATTTTTATGAACAGATTTTAATAATTGTAAATAGGGCAGTTTGTAAATATTTGATTTTTAACAAAATAGCGTGCAGTGATAAAAAGCCTAATTTATTAGATATCAATTATTTGATAAAAAATACTATCTTTGCATCAATAAACTAAATGTAAATTATCATTGTAAAAAGATAAAATATGAGTTTTAATTTATTAAAAGGTAAGAGAGGTATCATCTTTGGTGCCTTGAATTCAAACAGTATCGCTTGGAAAGTAGCTGAAAAAGCTGTTGAAGAGGGTGCTGTTATTACGTTGTCTAACACACCTGTTGCTGTAAGAATGGGTGAAGTTTCAGAACTAGGTAAAAAACTTAATGCTGAAATCATTCCTGCTGATGCAACAAATTGCGAAGATTTGCAACACGTGTTTGAAAGATCTGTTGAAGTTCTTGGTGGTAAAATAGACTTCGTTCTTCACTCAATCGGTATGTCTCCAAACGTAAGAAAAAAACGTTTGTATGATGACTTGGACTATGATATGTTGAATAAAACATTGGATATTTCTGCTGTTTCATTCCATAAAATGCTTCAAATGGCTAAGAAAATTGATGCTATCAACGAATATGGTAGTGTCGTTGCTTTGTCATACGTAGCTGCACAACGTACATTGTTCGGTTACAACGATATGGCAGACGCTAAAGCATTGTTGGAATCAATTGCAAGAAGTTTTGGTTATATTTATGGTCGTGAACACCACGTCAGAATCAATACAATTTCACAATCTCCGACATTGACTACTGCCGGTAGCGGTGTTAAGGGTATGGAATCATTGATGGACTTCGCTAACCGTATGTCTCCTCTTGGCAATGCAAACGCTGAAGAATGTGCAAACTACTGTATCGTTATGTTCAGTGACTTGACAAGAAAAGTAACTATGCAAAACCTTTACCACGATGGTGGTTTCTCAAGCATGGGTATGAGCTTGCGTGCTATGGACCAATATGAAAAGAGTTTCGACCAATATCGTAACGAAGACGGTACAATCCAATACGGATAGTAGATTTTGAAACTATGATAAAAAGGCGGATATCCTATGATATTCGCCTTTTGTATTTATTTGGCACATTTATTGCTTTTTATCTTTTTTACAACTGAGTATTAAACATTTTATTTGTACTTTTGTTTATTAAATAATCGTATAGCAAAGTTTTGTTTTGCGTGGAATTGAAAAATGAAAGCACTTATTTTTTTTCTTCTGTTGCCATACACTATCTTTGTAAACAAAATAAAAATAATAAATATTTAAATGACAAACAGTAACAACGAATTACTAAACGCTATTATAGAAGGAATTCAAGAAAGAAAAGGAAAAAAAATAACTAATGTTGATTTAACCGGTTTAGAACATGTTTCTACTGACCATTTTGTGATTTGTCAGGGTACTTCAACTATTCAAGTTGGAGCAATTGCAGATTCAGTGCGTGAATATGTCCAAGAGAAATTAGGCATTAAACCATTCAACTACGATGGGTATCGTAATTCACAATGGATTGTAATTGATTATGGTAATATTTTTGTACACGTTTTCCTTCCGGAATTCAGAGAATATTACAATCTTGAAGAATTGTGGAATGATGCTAAAATTGTAGAAATTCCGGATTTGGATTAATTAATCTTCTTAACTAGATAAATTATTAATGGATAAGAAATCAAAAAACAAAAATCCTCAAATAAACTTCAAATTTAAGTTTAACATCTTCTGGATGTATGCCATTATTGCGCTTATCCTGATGAGTATCTTCTTTACTCAAGAATCAAGCATTGAGAAAGAGGTGAGTTATTCGGAAATTGAGAAATATGTTGAGGCTAAAGGTGTAGATAAGTTTAAGGTGGCTGAAACGCATATCTATGCTCAGTTGACTGACTCTTTGGCTAAAGTTGTTTTCAAAAGTCCTGTAGGACAACAATTGTCAGATAAGGAACTGAAACGTGCCAAAGTGAAAACCTATGTAAGTTCTCCAGACATCTTTGCTAAAGACTTGGACCGTTGGAAAGCACAAGGTTATTTCAACGGAGAGGTATCTTATGAAGAACCGAGCAATTTCTCAAGATACTTATGGTCTTTTGGCCCGATTATCCTATTGGTTTTGTTCTGGATATTCATTATGCGTCGTATGTCAAAAGGAGGAGACAGTGGTGGCGGTGTATTCAGCGTCGGTAAGTCAAAGGCTCAATTGTTTGATAAGGAAAACGGAACCAACGTTACTTTCAAGGATGTAGCCGGTTTGCAGGAAGCCAAGACTGAAATTGAAGAAATTGTGGAATTCTTGAAGAATCCACAACGCTATACAGATTTAGGAGGTAAAATTCCTAAGGGAGCATTGCTTGTAGGTCCTCCGGGGACAGGTAAGACATTGTTGGCAAAAGCAGTTGCCGGTGAAGCAAACGTACCGTTCTTCTCATTGTCTGGTTCTGACTTTGTGGAAATGTTTGTCGGTGTCGGTGCTTCTCGTGTAAGGGACTTGTTTAAGAAAGCCAAAGAAAAAGCTCCATGTATCATCTTTATTGATGAAATTGATGCTGTAGGTCGTGCTCGCGGTAAGAATCCTAATATGGGGTCAAACGATGAACGCGAAAACACATTGAACCAATTGTTGACAGAAATGGACGGTTTCGGAACAAATAGCGGTATCATTGTTTTGGCTGCTACTAACCGTGCTGATATATTGGATAAGGCATTGCTTCGAGCAGGACGTTTCGACAGACAAATCTATGTTGATCTTCCTGATTTGAACGATAGAAAACAAATTTTCTTGGTTCACTTGCGTAATGTCAAGATTGATGAATCTGTAGATGTCGATTTGCTTTCTCGTCAAACTCCGGGATTCTCGGGTGCTGATATTGCCAATGTTTGTAATGAGGCTGCTTTGATTGCTGCCCGTAAGAACAAAAAGACAGTAGAAAAGCAAGACTTTATGGATGCCGTGGATAGAATTGTCGGCGGTTTGGAAAAACGTTCGAAGGTGACAACTGAAGAAGAACGTGAATCCATAGCCATTCATGAAGCCGGTCACGCTACAATCAGTTGGCATTTGAAATATGCCAATCCATTGATTAAAGTAACCATTGTTCCGCGTGGTAAGGCTTTGGGTGCTGCATGGTACTTGCCGGAAGAACGTCAGATCACTACTGAACAAGCCATCTTGGATGAAATGTGTGCTACTTTGGGTGGTCGTGCCGCTGAAGAATTATTTATCGGTCACATCTCAACAGGTGCTGCCAATGACTTGGAACGTGTGACAAAACAAGCCTACTCAGTCGTAGCTTACTATGGTATGAGTAAAGCTATCCCAAATATTTGCTATTACGATTCAACAGGTCAACAATATGGCTTTACTAAACCTTACAGCGAAGAACGAGCTAAGATTATTGACAATGAAGTTTCTCGTATCATCAGCGAACAATATGAACGTGCAAAAGAAATCTTGCGCAAGTATGCTGAAGGTCATCATGAATTGAAAAGCATCTTGTTGGAACGTGAAGTAATCTACACAGAAGATGTGGAACGTATCTTCGGTAAACGCCCTTGGTCTTCTCGTACAGAAGAAATCATCAAAGCTAACGAAGCATTGGAAAAAGAACGTGCTGAAG
>JAHHQT010000074.1 GCA_020026215.1 Muribaculaceae bacterium | reverse complement strand
ATATGAAATTGATTGAACAATTCGTTTCTAAAGAATCTTGGGAAGTGGATCGTTTGGCATTTATGGATGTCATCATTCTGTTGGTTGCATTGTCTGAAGTGGAAAAAGTTCCTTCTGTACCGACAAAAGTAACGTTGAATGAGTATATTGAAATTGCTAAATGTTACAGTACTTCTAAGAGTGGTCAATTTGTTAATGGTATTTTAAATTCTATCATAAATTACCTTAAAAAAGAGGGCAAACTCTTTAAAAATTAAATATTTCATTAAATTTGTAAAATAATAAATTAAAAATAAAATGATACAAAATTCTATCTTATTGCAAGAAGCTGCCGCTGGTGGTGGTATGATGCAAATTTTTATGATTGTCGCTTTAATCGCAATCTTCTATTTTTTCATGATTAGACCTCAATCTAAAAAACAAAAAGAAATCCGCAAATTCCGTGAAGGTCTTCAAGTAGGTGACAAAGTAATCACAGCTGGTGGTATCCATGGTGTTATCAAAGCAATCAAAGACAACAACTTCTCTTTGGAAATTGCAAACAATGTAATTATCAAAATTGACAAAGGTTCAGTTTATCCTTCTGCAGCAGATGCTTCTCAAGCTGCTGAAGGAAACAAATAATTCCTAAATCAAATAGTATATACCATACTTGATAATTATATTCTCAAGTATGGTATTTTATTTTAAGATGAGAATAAAGGCAATAGTTATAAAAATAAGAAGAACGATGAAAAACTTTTTATCGTCTTCTAGAGGACGAGATGTAATGCTTTACCTCTTGTTCGTTATTATTGCATTCATTTTCTGGGCAGTATTGGCCTTGAACAATAAGGTACAGGATAATTTCCATGTGAAATTCCAGATTACAGGACTCCCTGAAAATATCACTCTTATTGATAACTATCCAAATCAGATAGATGTTATCGTAAAAAATACAGGATATGACATCTTGCGTTACAAATTTGCCAGGGAAATTTCCGTTGATGCCAAGTTTAATAATTTTAGTGATGGCGCGAAAGAATTGGTGATTTCCCAACAAGATATCCATGATTTGTTGATGGGTAAGTTTGGTAATGAAGCAAGCTTGATTTCATTTACTCCTGAAAATATCAATGTCAAGTTTACGAATTTGCCTGGGCGTAAGGTGCCGGTTAGAATCAAGGGAAACTTTGATGCCAATTTCCAATATGTAATTAATGGGGAAATAAAAGCTCAGCCAGATTCTGTTCTATTATTTGGAACGGAAGATGTATTGAATACGGTTAGTATAGTTGAGACTGAATCTGTAGTTAAGACTGATTTAAGGGATACTTTAAACTATAATGCAAGTATTCAAGCAATACCGGGTTCTCGTTGCATTCCGTCAATGGTGGATGTTGTTGTTCCGGTTGAACCTTTGGTGTTGCAAAAAATAAACATTCCTTTGGTTCCTGTGAATTGTAAACCGGGCATTAAATTGGTTTTGTTCCCATCTTATGTAACGGTAAACTACTTTACTCCTATCAGTAAGTTCGATTACAGCGTTGCCAATCAAATGAAATTGATTGTTGACTATAATTCAATACAGAAAAATTCTTCAAAACTTCCAATTCTAATTTCAGACGTGCCTGATTTTTGTAGAAATCTGAAGTTATCTACAGATAGTGTTGAATTCATATTGGAACAGTAATACAGTAATTATGAGAAAAATTGCTATTATTGGGGGAATAGGCAGTGGAAAAAGTGTCGTTTCTTCCATATTGAGAATTTTGGGTTATGGTGTATATGATTGCGACAGTGAAGCCAAGAGAATCATGGTGGATTCCGCAGATGTCAAGACTGCAATCAAGAATGAATTTCCATTAGCTTACACCGAAGAAGGAGAATTGGATAGACCTGCATTGGCTAAAATAATCTTTAACGATAAGACCAAGTTATCCAAATTGAATAATATCGTACATCCTGCTGTCAGAAAAGATTTCAGTCGTTGGGTTGAGGCTCAAAGCCGTGATATCGTTTTTGTTGAGACTGCGATATTGTTTGAAAGTAAAATGGATGGAGATGTAGATGAGATTTGGAATGTTACTGCTTCAGAAGAAATTCGCATTGAAAGGGTACAGAAACGTAATGGATTTTCTGTAGAGCAAATCAAAGAAAGAATCGCTGCTCAAAGTACAGAAATTGTGACAGACAAGAAAGTGGTGGAAATTAACAATAATGGCGATGTATCCTTACTTTCTCAAGTCCAAAATTTAGTTAAAGGAAGTGTCAACGTTAATTAAATGTTAGATTTTTTGAAAAAACTGTTATAAATTTGTATAATCATTTTGAATCATAAATTCAATTATTATGTTAAGAACTATTTTATCTATTTCCGGTAAACCTGGATTATATAAGCTTATTTCACAAGGAAAAAATATGCTTATTGTTGAATCGTTGTTGAATAATAAAAGATTGCCTGCTTATGCTCACGACAAAGTGGTTTCATTAGGTGATATTGCAATATATACAACAGAAGAAGAAAAACAATTGTCAGAAGTATTCCAAATTATCTTTGACAAATATGGCAAAGAATTGGATGCTAAAGAATACAAAACAAACGAACAATTGCAAGCATTCTTCTTGGATATCCTTCCTAACTACGACCAAGATCGTGTCTATTTCACAGACATTAAAAAAGTTATTTCTTGGTATAACCTATTGGTTAAATCCGGTGTCACTAAATTTGTTGATGAACCAAAGGCTGAAGCAGAAGAAACAAAAGAAGACTAATTGGAATAAATTTGTGTTCTATATGGAGGCAGAATGTTATTATTCTGCCTTTTTTATTTATCTTTATAGAAAAATAGAACATCATGTATCGTAAGCATATCTATATTCTTGGCCTTTTATTGGCCATCTCTTTGACTGGTTGCCATTCTTCTAAACAAAGTGTTGATTTCGGTGACGATATTTATCATTCGTCGAGAGAAGAGCAGGAAATCATACATGAGAAGGATTCCAAAAAAATAAAGAAACATGAGGGCTCGGAATCCACATACCGTTATCTTTCTGACCGATTGGGCATATCTGTAAATTCACATGACAACATTGAATTGTATGAAACCGCGGCTCGTTGGTTGCACACTCCTTATAAATATGGAGGTAACACTCGTAAGGGGGTAGATTGTTCAGGATTGGTATGTAATATTTATAAGAGTGTTTATCATAAAACATTGCAAAGACGCTCCATTGATATTTTTCAGAAGAATTGTTCTAAAATCTCAAAACGAGATTTACGTGAAGGTGATTTGGTATTTTTTGTGACTGGGAAAAATAAGGGGAAAATTAATCACGTTGGAATCTATTTAAAGAAAAACAAGTTTGTCCATGCATCCTCAAGTACGGGAGTTGTCGTCAGCAGTTTGAATGATCCATATTACCGTAAGATTTATTATTCTAGTGGTAGAGTCAATTAAAGTTCTTTTGTAGTATTTTGTCATTCTCTAAATCCAAATAGGGTAGCCCTATTTTATTTAGGCCTTTAATTAGGATGCTTTTCTTCTGTTCATAGATGTTCATGGATAGCACTATCGTTTGTGCGTCAAAGTGTTTCAATAAAGATTTGACATCGTTATAATAGGCTTTGGAAACAATGAGATAGTCCGTTTTGAGTTGAAAGTCAGACCTGTATAGCTTATTAATATTTCCTTTTGCAAAGGCTATTCTTGTCCCATTTAATGAAAGTAATGGATATTTATAGAAAATCATTTCATTCTTATAGGGTGTATCAATAATAAAAATATTGTCTATGCGATGTTTGATAAAGAATTTTGTGCTATTTTTCAGGAATGCTTTTGCTTCGGTAATGTTGTTCTCTGCATTGACAATATAGGCATGGTCTCCAGTATAATAAACTATATTGGTTGACAAGTAGTCACTGGCAACAAAGAAACCATGTTTGGAAATGCTCAATGTTTCGATTACGATATAGGAGCAACCTATACATAGAAAGATAGTGGTTGCCCTTAAAAAATAAATATTCTTTTTCGCCAACCATATTCCGAAACTGACAATTGCAATAAATAGTGCAAATGCTGAATATCCATTGATGTATAAATCCGTAAATTGGGTATAGGGTATCGAGGAAGAAAATTCAGCAATGTTGTTAAAAATAGAGTATATAAAGTCTATACCCTTTGTTAAAGGGATGATAATAATTCCAAAGCTACTGATAATGAGAGTCAATAGAACTACTAAAATGAATATGGGTAAAATTGGAATGATAATCAGATTACTGATGAAGAATGAAACAGAAAGGGAATTGAAGTAGTATAGAATCAACAAGAAGGTCCCAATCTGTGCGGCAATAGTTACAGCCAGTATTTCTGATGCTTTCCTTAACAGAGTGTCTTTTGTTCCAAATGTAAATATCTTGGCAAAGCAAATGATACCTAAAACGGCAGAGTAGCTCATTTGAAATCCGATATCAAACAATGCGTAAGGATTAAAGATGATAATAATAGTTGCTGAGATAAAAAAAGAGTTGACAATACTATATTTCCTATGAATAATCATCGCGCTGAACAATAGGGTGGTCATAATTGAGGCCCTGATAGCTGATGATGATAAGCCAGTCATATAAGTAAATGCCCATATAACAAGTATTGAAATTACAAAGCTCCAATTCCTATAATTCATCCATACCAAGGGCTTTAGAATAAGTCCAAGAATGAAAGCCAGTATCATAATGTGAAGTCCACTGATGGCAAGACAGTGAGCAATGCCAGCACTTGAAAATATCTCTCGAGTATCTTGGTCAATGAATTTTTTGTCCCCAGTGAATAAAGTGATGATAAAACTCGTTGTTGTTTCATTCAGTTCCAGTTTACGTATTTCGGTGACGATATTTTCCTTGATCTGATTGGCATAATAGCGTAGCGTATTTTCGTGTCCTGCTATATGGTAGTTAGTCTCAGAATCAAAGTGGCATTTGTAAAGAATACCTTGATTTCGCATATAGGAAACAAAATCAAATGCGTCAGGGATAGAAACATTCCTAATGGGTTCTATCTTGGATTTGCAATACAGGGTGTCGCCAATTTCAATATCATACTTATTACCCTTTAGAGTCGTTAGAAGTTTGTGCTCTCTGTCTGCAATGGAGGTGCTACCTATTATATCTGTAGTGGTATTGTTTTGATTAATATCTTTGACTTGTAAGGTAAATGCAATCTCTTTATTGACAAAATTGTCTGGGAGAGGATGTGGTTGATGAAAATTAGCACAAAGCCAACCTGTAAATAGCAATATGCCGAATAGCGCGATATTGTAAAGATAGGAGTATTTGTGTTGAAAGAAAGGACTCTTGTTGAATCGTAGACGGCGTATGTAATAATGCATACAATTGGGAGAATATACATGATGACATCGTTGATGCCGAAATTGAATAGCAAAATACCCAAAGCCATTGGTATAAAGAATCTGATGAACGGATATGGCGCTAAATTAATCATGTACAAAGATTTAGAGGAGGTCTGTAAATATACAATATAATTTATAGTTACAAAAAAAGAATCGTCATAATTTATGACGATTCTTTTCCTTTTATGGAGAGTTGATGATTTAATCGAATACTTTATCCCAATCTTTCCAAACAACTTCGTAACCTAATTTGCGGATGTCGTCTGTAACTTCTTTAGGACTACGTTCATCACTGACGTGGAATTGTTCCAAAGCCTCTGGTGTACTTGTATAACCACCTGGTTCTGTCTTACTTCCGGCACTCATTGAAGTGACACCCAGTTTCATCATATTTGCACGGAATATAGGATTCTCACGTGTAGAGTAAGAAATATCTACATCATGGTCGAAGATTCTAAATGCAAAAGTGATTTGTGCCAATTCTTTATCAGTCATAGTGACGTTCGGTTGGTAACCGCTTTCCGACGGACGCATTCTTGGAAAGTTTACTGAATAGCGAGTTTTCCAATAGTGCTTTTGAAGATAGCGAAGGTGACGGGCCATCATGACCACATCTGTTCTCCAGTCTTCCAAACCGATAAGGACACCCATTCCTATTTTGTGAACTCCGGCTTGTCCCATTCTGTCAAAGCCATTGACACGCCAATCAAAAATGGATTTCATTCCTTGTGGGTGATAAACTTTGTATCGTTTCTTATTGTAGGTCTCTTGGAAACACACAACACCATTCAATCCGACTTTTGTTAAACGATAGTAGTCTTCTGATTTTAAAGGCATAACCTCAATGCTCATATTGTTGAAATATGGGCGAGCAATTTTAAGTGCGTTCTCCAAATAGTCAACTCCGGCTACTCCAGGATGTTCTCCTGTGACAAACAAAATATTCTCGAATGGGCCAAGTTTACGAATTGCCTTACATTCAGCTTCTATTTGGCTGTCATTTAGTGTGGTGCGGGTAATGTTGTTGTTGTGATTGAAACCGCAATATACGCAGAAGTTATTACAAGCGTTACTTAAGTATAGTGGAATATACATACTGATGGTCTTACCAAAACGTTCTTGTGTATATTTCATTGACAATTGTGCCATTTGCTCAATATAAGGGATTGCTGCAGGAGACACTAACGCCATAAAGTCTTCGACATCTAAGTTCTCTTTTCCAAGAGCTCGGATAACGTCTTCTTCTGTTTTCGAGGAAATCGCTTTTGTCGTTTCCTCCCAATCATATTTTTCTAATTCTTCTGAAAACATTATTTTATTATTTACACAATTCATCCTGAACTTTTTGTGAAATTCTCATCGCACAGAAGTTCGGTCCGCACATAGTGCAGAATTTATCGTCAGATTCGTGGCTTTCCACGTAATAGCGTTTTGCTGTATCCGGGTCGAGAGACAAATTGAATTGGTCTTTCCATCTGAAATCAAAACGAGCTTTACTCATCGCATTGTCGCGTACTTGTGCACCAGGATAGCCTTTTGCCAAGTCTGCAGCATGAGCGGCAATCTTATAGGTGATAACCCCCATTCTTACGTCATCTTTGTTAGGCAAGCATAGGTGCTCTTTAGGGGTTACATAGCAAATCATTGCTGTCCCATACCATGCAATTTGTGCTGCACCGATGGCAGAAGTGATGTGATCATAACCAGGAGCAATGTCGGTAGTTAACGGGCCTAATGTGTAGAACGGAGCTTCTTTACAAGTCGTCAATTGTTTGTCCATGTTCTCTCTGATTTTATGCATTGGAACGTGTCCAGGACCTTCGATGATAACTTGTACATTGTGTTTCCACGCCTTTTCTGTAAGTTCACCCAATACATCAAGTTCAAGGAATTGAGCGCGGTCGTTGGCATCGTTGATTGAGCCTGGACGCATACCGTCACCCAAAGAGACTGCGACATCGTATTTTGCCAAAATTTCGCAGATTTCGTCGAATTTAGTATATAGGAAACTTTCTTGGTTATGAAGTGTACACCATTGAGTCATGATACTACCACCTCGAGAAACTACACCTGTCAAACGTTCTCCGATTAGAGCTGCGTGTGCTTTTAATACACCAGCGTGGATAGTGAAGTAGTCAACGCCTTGTTCGCATTGTTCAATCAAAGTATCTTTATAGATTTCCCATGACAATTTGTTGACATCACCGTTTACTTTTTCCAATGCTTGGTAGATTGGAACTGTTCCCATTGGAACCGGACAGTTACGGATAATCCATTCACGAGTTTCATGGATGTTGTCACCTGTTGAAAGGTCCATTAAGGTATCTCCTCCCCAATAACAGCTCCATACAGCTTTGTCGATTTCTTCTTGAATACCGGAAGAAAGAGCAGAGTTGCCGATGTTAGTATTTAGTTTCACTGCAAAAGCACGACCAATAATCATTGGCTCTGCTTCAGAGTGGTTGATATTTGCTGGGATAATAGCGCGGCCTTCAGCAATTTCTTGACGAACGAATTCAGGGGTAATGTATGTCTTGATTCCTAATTCTTCGTTGTTCATATTTTCACGAATGGCTACATATTCCATTTCGGCTGTGATGATACCTGCTTTTGCGTATGCCATTTGGGTAATTTCTTTACCTTCTTTGGCTCTGTACGGTTTGTATAGCTTCTTGAAACGGATAGCATCCAAGTTTTTATCGTTCAAACGAGCTTTACCGTAATCTGATGTAATTTCATCCAATTGTTCTACATCATTTCTTTCCAAAATCCAGCTTTCGCGTAAACGAGGAATACCGACGTTGATGTCTTTCACTACTTTTTTATCAGTGTAAACACCACTTGTATCGTAAACAACAACAGGCTCGTTTTTGGTAGTGACTTTCTCGCCGTTTACAATTTTTACGGTTGGAGTAAGTCTGATTTTTCTCATGCCCACTTGAATAGGGAATAGTTTACCTGCTTTATAGATTTTTTCTGAATTAGGATATTCGCTTGTTGTAAATTCTTTGTTTTCCATAGTTTTGTATTATAGTAAGAATGAAGTTAAAGGACTACTTGCAATTGCAGATTCGCTCTTTTGACCTAAACCTGCAAGATAAGCCATTCTTCCAGCTTCTGTTGCAATCTTGAATGCTCTTGCCATAGCAATAGGATCTTTGGCGACGGCAATTGCGGTATTTACCAATACGGCACTTGCTCCCATTTCCATGGCTTCGGCAGCATGAGAAGGAGCACCTAAACCTGCATCAATCACAACAGGGACATTACTGTTTTTGATGATGATTTCAATCATGTCTTTAGTGATAATACCTTTGTTTGTGCCGATTGGAGCTCCTAAAGGCATTACAGCAGCAGTACCTGCATCTTCCAAGCGTTTGCATAATACTGGGTCTGCTTGGATATAAGGAAGAACGATGAAACCAAGTTTGGCTAATTGTTCTGTAGCTTTTAAGGTTTCAATAGGGTCTGGTAGTAAGTATTTTGGATCTGGGTGAATTTCCAATTTGATGAAATTAGTGTTGAAACAATCTCTTGAAAGTTGAGCGGCAAGGACTGCTTCTTCTGCATTACGAACACCCGATGTATTTGGAAGAAATTGCACGTGTTCGCGATTGATGTGTTTCAGCATCTCGTCCGAATCAGAGTGTTCTGTATCTAATCGTTTCATGGCAATAGTAATCATTTCTGATTCTGATGCCAAAATAGATTGTTCCATCAATTCATTTGATGAAAATTTACCTGTACCTAAAAATAGGCGAGAACCAAATTCTCTTTCGCCAATTTTAAGTTTGTCATT
>JAHHQT010000073.1 GCA_020026215.1 Muribaculaceae bacterium | reverse complement strand
ATGTAGGCCATCGGTCCCGGACGATAGAGTGCATTCATGGCAATCAAATCCTCGAACGTAGAAGGCTGTAACTCTCTCAGGTATTTCTGCATACCTGCCGATTCAAACTGGAATGTACCCGTTGTACGGCCGTCGCAATAAAGAGCATAAGTTTTAGGATCATCAATTGGAATTTTGTCAATATCCAAATCGAAGTTGAAACGCTCTTTAATATTATCCAATGCTTCTTTGATGATTGACAATGTTTTCAATCCCAAGAAGTCCATCTTAATCAAACCTGTGGACTCAATCACAGAGCCTTCATACTGCGTAACAAGCACTTTTGAGCCATCCTTATCAGTCGCTGTAGCCACAGGCACCCAGTCTGTTATATCATCACGACCAATGATTACACCACAAGCGTGCACTCCTGTGTTACGCACGTTACCTTCCAAAGCCTTGGCATATCGCAACACATCACGAACCAAAGGTTGACCAAATTCCACTTCATGTTTCAATTCAGGAACATATTGGAAACAGTTAGTCAAATTGACTTTCGGTGCTTTTCCGTCAATTTCAGGCAATTTGTCTGGAATCATTTTTGACAAACGATCACTTTCTGGAATTGACATACGTGATACACGTGCCACATCCTTAATGGACGATTTAGCAGCCATTGTACCATAAGTGATGATGTGAGCCACTTTCTCAGCACCATATTTTTGAGTCACATACTTCAAGACCTCACCACGACCATCATCATCAAAATCGACATCAATATCCGGCAATGAAATACGGTCAGGGTTCAAGAAACGTTCGAAAAGTAAGTCGTATTTAATCGGGTCAATTTGAGTAATATCCAAGCAGTATGCCACAGCAGAACCCGCTGCAGATCCACGACCAGGTCCAACAGACACACCAATCTTTCGAGCAGCATGAATGAAATCCTGCACAATCAAGAAATATCCCGGGAATCCCATGTTCTTGATAACATCCAACTCAAAGTCGATACGTTCTTTATGGTCTTCACTCAAATTTTCGCCCCAACGTTCTTTTGCGCCTTCATATACCAAATAGCGCAAATATTCATCATTTTCTGTAAAACCTTCGGGCAATGGGAAATTAGGCAAAATCGGACCATGTTCAATAGTATATCGTTCTATCTTGTTGACGACTTCAATCGTATTATCCAAAGCTTCAGGCACATCAGCGAACAATTCGTTCATTTCGGCTTGCGTCTTGAACCATTCTTGCTTGGTATAGTGCATTCGGTCGGTTTCGTCAATATATTTACCAGTTGACAAACAAATCAAACGGTCGTGTGCCTCGGCATCCTCTTCATTCACAAAGTGTGAGTCGTTGGTACAAACCAACTTGATATTGTGTTTTTTAGAGAATTCAATCAGCACTTCATTTACGCGCTTCTGTTTTTCATAAACATCGAAATTTGCATTCGGCACTTTTGCCTTGTGCCTTTGCAACTCCAAATAATAGTCATCACCAAAGACTCGTTTGAACCATAGCACAGCCTTTTCTGCTTCATCCAATTTTTCGGCTGTAATCAAGCGTGGAATCTCACCTCCCAAACAAGCAGAACAAACAATCAAACCTTCATGATGCAATTCCAATTCTTTCTTGTCCGTACGCGGGTGGTAGTAATAGCCGTCCACCCATGCCTTTGACACCAACTTAATCAAGTTATGATAACCGACGGAGTTCTTAGCCAATACAATCAAGTGACGACCGGTATCACGCTTTGAATCCCTGTCGTGCAAAGATTTTTCAGCAACGTACATCTCACAACCAAAGATAGGCATGAAAATTTTCTTTTCAAGCTCTCTGATTTCGTTTTCAGCCACTCTGACTGCCTCCTCATCGATAGGTTCAGCCTTCTTCAATTCTTCAATGCGCTTCTTAACCGCCTTGATTTCTCCATCGATAGGCTTGTTCTTCTTTCCAGTATAGTCGAAGAACTCCTTGATACCGAACATATTGCCGTGGTCAGTCAATGCCATACCTGGCATACCATCGGCTATTGCCTTATCAACCAACGCTTTTACAGCAGCCTGACCGTCAAGGATGGAATATTGTGAGTGGACATGAAGATGTACAAAAGGATGCATAGTCTAATTGTTTAAAATGGATTGTAAAGTTACAAAAATACACGCGATTAAAAAAGGGAGATTTCTTAATTTAGACAAAAAATTCAGAGTGCTTTTCCCTAAAAAAAGAGGTAAAGCATTTATTTAAAGAGGTAGTAAAATAGATTTTTTGTAACTTTGCATAAAATAATAAAAATAAGAATTGTGATTTATCCCGAAAGTTTAGAAGCGAAAATAGGATTTAACGGTGTCAGAGAATTAATCACCAAATTATGCCAGAATTCACTTGGAAAAGACAAATGTAAAGAAATGAAGTTTTCATCAAACTTCGAGCAAATTTCTACATTACTAAATCAAACCAATGAATTTCTCACCATAATCAATGAACGTTTAGACTTTCCCAATGGAAACATTCACGATTTGAGAGAAGAAATCTCTGGCATTCGCATTATAGGCACTTACATGACTGAATCAGAATTATTCCGATTCGGGCAAACCATTGCATCTGCTAATGAAATTTTCTCTTTTTTTACAGAAGACAGACAGACTCGCTTCCCCCATCTATGGGCAATTGCAGAGTCACTTCCCCTATTCCCTGACATTCTAAGAGCCATCAATCAAACAATTGACAAATTTGGCAACATCAAGGATAACGCTTCACCTGAATTGTACGAATTGCGCCGTTCATTGATGGCCACAAACAGCAGTGTAAACGGATTGATACAACGTATCATCTCTCAATGCAAGCAAGAAGGCATTCTTGAAAAAGACACTACGGCATCAGTACGTGACGGTCGTTTGGTTATTCCTGTACCTCCAATGAACAAACGCAAAATCAAGGGTATTGTTCACGACGAATCAGCAACAGGTAAGACTATTTTTATCGAGCCAGAAGCTGTGGTGGAAGCCAATAATAGAATCCGCGAACTAGAGGCAGACATCAAGAGAGAAATCATCAGAATATTAACACAAGTTACAGACCTTATCCGTCCTCACTTGAATGATATTTTGGAATTCTATAAAGTGATTGGTAATTTCGATTTCATCCGCGCCAAAGCCTTGTTGGCAGTCGAAACCGAAGCATCACTTCCCCACATTTCAAAAACAAGAGAAATTGAATGGTACAATGCCCGACACCCAATGCTACTAATCGCATTGAACAAAGTTGGCAAAAAGGTAGTGCCATTGAATATCAAACTGGACACCAAAGAACATATCCTTTTAATTTCAGGGCCTAATGCAGGTGGTAAATCTGTATGCTTGAAGACAGTAGGCATTGTTCAATATATGTTGCAATGTGGTATTTTACCACCGGTTTACAGCAACTCCCACTTTGGTATTTTCAAGAATCTGTTTATTGATATAGGAGACGAACAATCTATTGAAAACGAGTTAAGTACCTATAGCTCACACTTGTCAAACATGAAATATTTCATGCAATTTGGCGACAAGGACTCCTTAATATTAATAGACGAGTTTGGCGGTGGAACAGAGCCTCAAATTGGTGGTGCAATGGCACAAGGTATCCTAAAGAAACTCAATGAAGCTCATGTTTTCGGTGTGATTACCACACACTACCAGAATTTGAAGAATTTTGCCAATGAAACAGAAGGTATCATTAATGGTGCTATGCTTTATGACCGTCATTTAATGCAACCTTTGTTCCAATTGTCAGTCGGTAACCCTGGCAGCTCATTTGCCGTAGAAATTGCCCGCAAAATTGGTATTCCTAATGATGTAGTCGAATATGCAGAAGAAATTGTTGGCTCAGACTATATCAATATGGATAAATACCTATTGGATATTGCACGAGACAAGCGCTACTGGGAAAACAAAAGAAATGACATTCGTATTGAACGTAAGAAATTAAATGCACTAATCGAACGCTACGAAAATGACATTCATAACCTTTCAGATGAGCGTCGCATAATCCTGAAAGAGGCAAAAACGGAAGCCAAAGAAATTATTGCCAATAGTAATGCATCCATTGAGAATGCCATTCACCAAATCAAGAAAGTCCAAGCAGAAAAAGAACAGACTAAACTGATTCGTAAACAAATCGAGGAGTTGAAGTCACGCTTGAGTGATGACAGCGACAATAGCGAAACCAATGCACGCATTCAATCTCTTTCAGACAAAATCAGCAAAAAGAAACACAAGAATAAAAATGCCAATAAAGTCGAAACAAAACCAAAAGAAATTGAAATACTACAAGTGGGTGACACTGTAACTATTGATGGTAGTTCTTCCGTAGGTGAAATTCTTGAAATTAATGGTAAGAGCGCAATAGTCGCAATGGGTGTATTCAAATCAACAGTCAATATATCCAAGCTGAAAAAAACCATCCGCAAAGCTACATCAACTAAAGGCAAAGATTCCTTTATCTCAGCTGCTACGAGTGAAGACATCAGAGAGAAACAACTGAACTTCAAACAAGAGATTGACGTACGTGGAATGCGTGCAGACGAAGCACTACAGGCTGTTTCTTATTTTATTGATGACGCCATCCAATTCAACACCAAACAAATCAGGATTCTCCATGGAACAGGATGGGGCATCCTACGTGAACGCATCCGCGAATACTTGAATACAGTAAGCGGAGTGAAGTCCTACAGAGACGAACACGTTCAATTCGGTGGTGCCGGTATTACAGTCGTAGAATTGGCATAGTCCAAATAGAAAAACAAAAACGAGTGGTACAATAATGTATCACTCGTTTTTCATACCCAAAAAGAAAGCATAAAAAAAGCGTACCGCAATGCGATACGCTTTTTTATTATAGTAAGAATTTAAAACTCTTAGTTCAAACCTTGTAACTTGAAGTTTACTGGAAGAGTGTACCAAACGTTAACTGCTTGACCATTCATCTTACCAGGGATAAACTTAGGAAGTGATTTACATACGCGGATAGCTTCCTTATCAAGGTCTCTATCTACAGAACGTAATACTTTAACTTCACCGATTGAACCGGTTTTAGTTACAACGAATTGTACAACGACACGACCTTGGATGTTGTTTTCCATAGCCATTGTCGGATATTTAATATTTCTACTAAGATATTTCATCAACTCAGCGTCACCACCAGGGAATTGAGGCATTTGCTCTACAGCAACGAATACCTTTTCTTTTTCAGGTTCTTTCTTTTCAACAATGATTTCGTCTTTGTGTTCACGAATCACGTTCAAGTCATCTGTACCTTTATCGAAGTCAGTGTGACCGAAAGCTGTTGTAGTTTCTTTCAATTCATCTTGTGATTTGATTTCATCTTCAGCTTTCACTTCTTCATCGGCTGCGATTTGAAGTTCAGTAACTTTCATTGTATTCAAGATTTCTTCTGGTAAAGCTTCAGGTTTTTCTTCCTCAATCTGTACCATTTCTTCTTCAGGTTCCTCTTCTTCCTCTTTTTCGCCAAGATCTACGCTTACTAATTGTTGTTCTGCTTCGTCAGTAATGTTAGCTTCTGCTTTTTCTAGAGCGAAGTTAAGCAAGCTAAGTAACATTGCTACTACACAAAGACCAATTACAACGTAAAGGACAGCTCTATTGTGACGGCTATCAGATTTACCACGAAGTTGGTATGCCCCGAAAGCTTTATTTTTTCCTTCGAAAATTAGATCACGCCATTCTTGTGATGAAAGATCTACATCTTTTGCCATAATGATTTACTTTAAATTTAAACAATTAATATTGATCAATTCATCTATTATTTACGAGGATGAGCTTTAATATAATCAAGCAATAACGCTGAATCGTTTGCGTTCATGTTATCGATTTGATATTTACTAATGCTGTTGATTTGCATCTCGTCAAGAGCGTTTACCAATGTTTCATATGAAGCATTCGGAGTAGCTTTGATTATCACAGTCGGACGTTTTAGAGTAGAGTCGTTACGAATCTTTCTGGCTTCAGCTTGATATTCTTCGTCAGTAATCTTCTTATCTCTCCATTCAGCTTTAAGAACGTCAATCTTTTCAACAACTTTTTCGTTACGTTTTCTTAAGATCTTACGGATGCCTTGAGTTTGACCGTTAGCGTTACCTAAGAATTCGATTTCCTTAAGGTTGTTATTGTCGATAAAACCATTACCATCAGCATCTTCGACACCTAGTTCACCACCGGCTTTACCTTCGTAATAATAGACATAGTTCTTTTTTACTGTGCCCGGTTTACCATCTATAGCTTCATCACGCTCAGAGTCAACAATGATTGTGATAGCTTCTGATTGTTTTACCTTATTTTGTTCAGTTTGATCCACTTTGTCGTTTGTCGGCAAACTAATTTGTAAAGTCTGAGACTTAATCATAGTGGTACAAAGCATAAAGAACGTAATAAGAAGCATGTTCATATCGACCATTGGTGTAAAGTCGACATGTATTTGCATTTTCTTTTGACGGCTGTTGCCGCCTTCATTAACTTGTGCCATATAATTATTCCTCTTCTGACTTTAATGCGGTCATTAAACTAAACTTATTCATCTTCATTGTTTGCAAGTTGTCCATTACAACGTGAACCACTTCATAAGGAGTTTCCTTATCCGCTTTAATTGCAATACCTTCACCACGTTTGATAAATGATTCAAATGAATTACCATCACTGTCCACAACATCTTGTGCAACATTATAGATAGCGTTCATCCAAATTTGGAATTCATTCGGTTTTGTCATGTCTTTATTCAAGTCAATTGGAATACCGCAATTTGGATTCTTTGAAGGATCTACCAATTCGTCTTGCTTAGCTTGAGGTTGGTCCAAGAACTCACCTAAGCTGGCAATTGGGTAGCCAAACATATTAATTTTAGAGAATGCACGAACTTGTTTATCTGTAAAATTAACTTGGTTTTTGTGTGAATCGTTGTAAAGTTTTTCTGCATATTTCAGCACTTCTGCACGTACACGTTCACTTGACCATGTACTGTCTTGTGAACCTGCAACTGAAACAAACACTCTGCTTTCTGGGTCAACCAATACTGTTACCAAATTTGAAGTTGGTACTTTGATTTCGGATACAGAAGACGGTGTAAGTACAATTACCGGCTCTTTCTGCAAGAAGGTAGAAGTCAACATGAAGAATGTAAGCAAAAGTACAGTAACGTCACTCATCGCAGTCATATCGATGAGGGTACTCTTCCTTTTGATTTTTACTCTTCCCATATTATTAAATTTACCTTGTTAACAGATTAGTGAGTTGCTGCGAATGTTTGAACGATTGAGAAACCGATTTCATCGATAGCGTATGTCAAGTTATCGATTTTATTAGTATAGAAGTTATATGAAATAACAGCGCAAGCACCAGTTGCAATACCGAATGCAGTATTTACAAGGGCTTCAGAAATACCAGTAGAAAGTTCTGTTGAGTCAGGAGCACCTGAAGCTGACAAAGCTTGGAATGATTTGATCATACCCAACACAGTACCAAGAAGTCCGACTAGAGTACCAAGAGTTGTCATTGTAGCAACGATTGGCAAGTTTTGTTGCAATGAAGGCATTTCCAAAGCTGTTGCTTCTTCAACTGCTTGTTGCAATGAAGTCAATTTTTGTTCTTTAGTAAGAAGTGTATTTTGATCCATTTCTTCGTATTTAACCAATGTAGCAGCAACTACAGCAGCAACACTACCTTTTTGTTTTGCACATGCAGCTTGAGCAGCTTTGATGTCGTTTTTAGCCAAAGCTTTTTTAACTTCACCTACGAATTTGCTAATGCTACCAGTACCTTTTGCACTATGAAGAGCGATACCACGTTCTACTGACAAAACGATAACTGTCAAGAATAATGTTTGAAGAACCGGTACGATTACACCACCCATGTAAACTGTTCCCCAAAGGTCAATTGGGTGACCGTTTTCAAAGTGAACATCTGCACCGAACCAGAAGATAAACAAACATACTGCGATAATAAAGCAGCAGATGATCACCAAAAATGCATTCTTAATACCACGCACTTTGTGATTTGCAGCCACATTTTTTTGTGGAGCGTTAGGCTTTTGAGCTTCCATAATTAATTTTTAGAATTTAGTTAATAAATATTTGTTTAATTAATACAATTTCATCTTAATATCGTATAATGTGTCGGTTTTATATGTTCCCGAAAAAAGAAACGCAATTTCGTGTATTTTTTCAACTTCGTTGCGTCCCGAGACATTACTAACTATAAAATTTAAGGCAAAAGTATCATATTAATTTCACATATCCAACATAGTCTATATGTTTTTTATGCTTTTATTACCTTTTTTATTAATTGTCCAACTTATTTTAACCAATTGCGAAAATATTACTACTAAAATCGTGTTACAGAACATATTTTTTTGTAATTTTGGGACAATAAATAACCTTTAAAATACATATAATGACAAATCTGATAAGAATTAAGAAAGGTCTTGATCTTCATCTTGTCGGAGAAGCAAGCGGAGAGTTATCCGATGTAACGTACAAATCTACCCAATTTGCAGTAATACCAGATGACTATTGCGGACTTGTCCCGAAATTAATGAAGAAAGAGGGCGAATCGGTCAAATCCGGAGAAGCCATTATTTTTGACAAGCGATTTAATGATATAAAAATAGTATCTCCAGTTTCTGGGACAATAACCAAAGTTATTCGTGGAGAAAGACGTAAATTGCTTCGTGTTGAAATTGAATCAAATAACAATAATGCCCAAACATTGTTTAATGTTACTGATTTAAGTAAGAAAAACATTGAGCAAGTGCTACTCCAATCAGGACTATGGGCCATGATGCGTCAAAGACCATACGACATTATACCGGAACCAGGGAAAACCGTCCGTGATATTTTCATCACCACATTCGACAGTGCTCCACTGGCACCAAAGTACACATTATTAAATAACAATATTGAAGCATTCAAAAAAGGTGTAGAAATATTGTCAAAGTTGACTGAAGGTAAAGTGTATATCGGTTGTCGCAAGGACAATCTTATTGAAACGCCAAACGCTGAAAGCTACATTTTTGACGGTCCTCACCCTGCAGGAAACGTGGGGGTACAAATAGCCAACATCAAGCCTGTAAACAAGGGAGAAACCGTATGGGCTTTGGATGCGGATGTTGTAATCAGAATCGGTCTTCTATTCAACAAAGGTTATGTTGACTTCTCTACAATCGTAGCACTAA
>JAHHQT010000072.1 GCA_020026215.1 Muribaculaceae bacterium | reverse complement strand
GTATGGAAGAATGGGATGCTGATGGCAGACCTACCGGTAAATATTTGTGGTATGAAAATGTGGAAGACCCATTGTCTATGGCAATCACTCCTTGGATTGTATTCAAAAATGAAAATGGCGGTGTTGCTGACAACGTAGTTGAAAGTGCTTTCAATATCGTGTTTGACGGCGAAAATCTGGTATTGCCTGAAATGACAGAAAATGTGGCTGTGTTCAGTATCAGCGGTGCAATGGTGATGAACCAGAGCCATCCTGCTGAAATCGTTTCATTGGCTGAGTTACAAGCCGGTATGTACGTGGTGAAGGCCGTAAAAGACGGTGAAAGTGTAGTCGTTAAGATTATCAAGAAATAATAAGTAGTAAATTCTAATAGTAAAAACCGCCTGTGCTTTGAGTACAGGCGGTTTTTAATTATATTTGCACAGATTAGTATTTGAAAATGATATACAAACTTCAAAAATATTGGCCGATAGTTGTCGCCTTCCTTGTGGTGTTAGTGACGGATATTTTCTATATTTCCACCAAGACGACCATTCATGGTGACGAGTTCACCTCCTTTACTTTGGCATTCAATGAAAAGGGATGGGGTGAAAATGCCTATGAGGTCAACCACAACTATTCCGCCGAAGAATTGCGTGCCTTGCTTTTTGCCGACAATAAAGGGGGATGGGAAGGTTATGCCGATGACATTGCCGCGAATCATGCGGATAATCGCGATCCGTCGCACGCTTCGTTATATTACATGATGTTGCGTACCGCCTTGCTGTTTCAGAACGGCGCATCCTTGCAGGGGGCAATTCATTGCGCGATGGGACTGAACTTGATTTTGTCTGTGATTTCATTTGTGTTTATGACATTGCTGTTGCTGCGAATCTTCCCAAAAAGAATTTCTTTCATTGCCATAGGACTGGTCTTTGCATTTCTTTCCCCGTTGGTGACTGACAGTTTACTGCTCATTCGTGAGGCGAAATTTGCAGAATGCATGTTCTCTATATTTACGTTCTGCGTCGTGGCGCTTTACGATAAAATCAAGGTGGGAGAAAAGGTATTCACGCTAAAAAGTGTGCTACTGCTGTCGGTAGTGGTTGCGCTATTGCTTTCCGTAGGATATTTTAATACCTTTTATGTGCTGTTGTTGGCAGTGGTTTTGGTGTATGCTATGTTGAAATCCTACAATCGCACAAATCTTGGACTTCTTGTTTCGGTGGCTGTATTGTCTTGCTTGTTTGTATGGCTGTTGTATAGTGGATTCTTTAACTTTATGACGGATGTACGCACGGATGAGGTGGTTTCCAAATTGGAGGGAAATAGTTTCATGACCAATCTTTTGGTAAGCGGTTATGAGGGCGTGATGATGCTATTGAAATCATTGGGCATCTTGTTGCCTTTGACGGCGGTTCTGGTCATCATTAACTTCGTTCAGAAGAAAAGATATTGGCTGGTACGACTCCCTTACGCATGGGTGTTTGTCTGTGCGGCATTGTGGGCTGTCATAGTCTTGCTGTTGTCTCCGTGGAAATACAGTCACTATATTGCCGCCGCTGTGCCGTTGGTCACTATGATGCTGTTCTATTATATAGATTTGGCATTCAAACCTTTTTCTAAAAGAATTGTTGTAGTACCTGTGGTACTCTTTATCTTGCATTTGACATTGGTAGGCTTTGGCGAGGAAGAACAAAAGATGATGACCTATAATCCGTTGCCTGACGATGCTCAACTTTATTTGTATGCCACTACCCCCGAAGACCGAAATACCTTGTCTCTATTGGCGGTGGATATGAAAGATAACCAAAGTTGCTTGATATTTGATGATGTGCAACGCATTGCCGAATTTGTTGAAAAAGGCAGGGTTTGCGTGATTGCCGACAAGAATATGGAAGCCTTGAAAAATGTTCCGCAATTTGAATCTTCCGTGGAGTTCAATCTTTGGCAGGATATTTATTTCTTTTGATAAAATCCATTGAATATAAAAAACGCCCTCTCTACAAAGAAAGGGCGTTTGCTTTTTTATGGGAATTGATTATTTCTTTTTCAAGATAAGCACGTCTTGGAAATCCAATGCATTTTTGCCTTTTGACCAGTCGCCTTGTGACATTAATTCGACAGACAAACCGCATTTGTCAATCATATTGCGCAAATAGGTTTCTTCGTAAGCCACGTTTGCTTCTTTGCAGTCGTCGCTCAACAAAGAATAGCCTTCATATTTGTTGTCGAATGAGAAGTCAGCTTCTTTGGCAGCCATCTTTTTATCCACTTCAGGATTGGTGATGAAGAAGGTGGCCAAGCAACGACCGTCTTGTTTCATGACCAAAGCGATTTGACTCAAATAGTGTTCCACATCCTTCGGCATCATGTGTGTGAATACCGAGGTCAGAACGATACTGTCGAATGAATCGGCTTTGTAAGGGAAATTGAATGAATTGGCTTCCGTTTCAGTGGTCAAGTTGTAAAGGGCATTTTTCAAATTGACAAACAAGAAATGGAAGTTCGGGAATTTAGAAGTGATGTGTTTTTGGCACCAGTCGATACCGAAATCTACGATGTCAAAACCTTCGTAAGTACCCTTGCTATTCAAATATCTTGTCAAACCGACAGCCAAACGACCGATACCGCAACCAATGTCCAAAATTTTTCCGTCTGGTTGCAAGTTGGTGTATTTTACCACCAATTCCGCCAAGCGTCGGCCTTGAGAAATATAGTCGCCCGAGCCGACAAATACCATACCCTTAGGCGGTTCCAATTCATCTTTCTTGTGGAATAGGAAAGCGTAAATGTCATGTGGTAAATAGTATAGTTTGCGAACTCTGAAACGGTTCATCGGACTGAGCGCGTAGTATATTTTTCTTGCTAAATTCATTACAAAATAATTTTGTCCCGACTGGCGGTTTTTAATTGTTAATAATTTTTCGACGGATAAAGGTACAAGTTTTTTTGCTTGTGTGACTCGTTTTGCGTTGAGAATTCAATTTTTAGGTTGAAATTTCGTTGTTTTAGTCTTGTTGAGGATTGTCGAAACGCAGTTTGTCAAAGATTAGGAATAGAAAATTCTTTTCCACGCCTGCTTCCATCAAAATACCACTATCCGAGTTAATCGTCTTCAGAGTATCCTCCAATTTGTTGCCGTGTGACAAGGACAATTGATAGGATTGGACAGCCTCTTTGATTTTGCCTTGTGCCAAAAGTACGTGTCCCATATTGATATAATCGTCGGCATTGGACTTGCCTGATAATATTTGTCGGTAAGTATTTTCACTCTTTTCATATTCCTTGTTGAGGAACAGACACCAGGCAATTGGGCGAAGGGTTTTCGGTCCGCCATTCACGATATAGTCCACCTTATAGAAATATTTCAATGCCTCGGCATAATTGCCGATTTCAAGATAGCATCCTGCGATGTTCTTGGTGGTGGCAATGTTGTCCGGTTGTAAAGCCTCGATGCGTTTGTAGTATTCCAAAGCCTCGGCAGTTTTGCTGCAATAGCGCAGACTGAGGGCAATGTGTTTCAAAGTCCATACATCGTTTTCGTTGAGGAGTTCGGCTTTGCGATAATATTCAATTGCTTCTTCCAACTCGGTTTCCATTTCCAGACAATATCCCATCTTTTGGAACATGGACGATGACGGTTGCATGGTCTTTTCCAAACGGCGGAACAAGGTCAACGCATCTTCATAGAATTGTTGTTTGAAATAGAATTCGGCGATCATGTTCAGTTTGTCGGAATCTTCCAATATATTGGAAAGATAAGGAATTTCCATCACATTCATAGTTGTCTTGAACGGATTTACAAATTCTGATTTTTTATTGAACAGATTGAAGAAACGATATAGGTTTTGTACAAATTTATTGGTGATGTTTTCTCTTTCTTTTTTAGGGTCGGGAAGCTCGGCATTCATCAAGTCCTTGATTTGTGCTTGCTGTTCATCGAATTGACCTACCATCATGGAGCGTTGCGCTTCTGGAATGGATGCCACAGAAAGTGCGAATGAGAACTTGTCACTATCACAGAACATACTCGATTTTTTGACCATCGTGAAAATCGGATTGTTGTTGGTCATTACATGGTGGATGGACGAGTGGTTGGCATCAAACGGTAAGAACCAGTTGGAAATCACATAGAAGAACGGAAAATTCTTCAATTGTGAGAATGAGCTCATAAACACGTCGTTGCCTTCCATCTGCATTTGGTTCAACTCCTGCATTTTTTCGGCAATACCCGATTTGTCGAGCATTTCCTGCCATTCCGGGTTGGTTGCCATTTCAGTTTCGTCGAAGTCCTGTGACTGCAATTTTCGTCGAAGTTCCGGGCTGATGTTCATAATTTTGGGGTTCAGCTCGTCACGCACCTTGCGCATCAGCTTTTCAGTGCCACGACTGCGTATCAGTTGGATAAACACATTCATAATATCGTTGGCAGCCTCGTGGTTATCAGCAAACACTTCACAACGTGATTTTAGTTCATCTGAATAGTCCAAACGTTTTTTGTGTATCAATGCGGCTATGATGGCGCAAGTCAATGCTTTCAAACGGATGTCTATGATGTTTTCACTATTGGCATAAATGTCAAACAGCATCATTAGCAAATTCTCGGAATAGTGTTCCAACAGGTTGAGCATGGATGCCGTAATCGCCAAAGTACGCACACCGATAGGGGCATTGTTGTCATTGACCACATTGGCTATCGTAGCGACGGTGTCTTTCTCGACAGGGTAGGACACCCATATTCTTTTAAAGAACTTGATTTCCAAATCCTCTTTCTCCAATAAAAGGTCGTGAAGTTGAGAAGTTTCGCGCTTGTCTGGTTCCAACGAGTTGTAGTCGTCAATATTGGTATTGGCAATCTTCAATTTTTCGATGATGGATGTTAGGGAATCGGGACGGCGTTTTTCTATACGCATGGTGGTATAGTACAACTTCGGTGATTCTTTGGAGTAAAGCTCGTTAATGATAACGTCGGTCAGTTTGATGATTTGGTTCACAATGCCGTCGTGTATTTCATTGCGGTTAGGATCGGCAACGCCTTCCACAGCATAATGAATCAAATATTTATATGATTGTTCAAGAGAATCAATCGTATTCATGTGTTCCCAGTTGGAAGAGGTTTCTGCCAATTTACGCAAGGCGGCAAGAGCTTCTACCAAACGGCGGTTCTTGACATAGAATGTGATTTGTTTCTTCTCTTTTTCAAGTTGTTCGTATTCCATAATTATAATGAATGGTTCATATTGCGAATATAGTAAAAGTTGCAAAAATTATGCCATAACTTGTTGATGTATTTTGATAGTATAAGGTAAATCATTAAATTTGTGCTCCTATAATTGATAAAGTATTAGAAAAATGGTATTACAACGTTGGCAAACAGTTTATATGTTTATAGCAGTAGTATTGCTTGGACTATCTACTTTTATGGCGGTTGCAGATGTCAATATGATTAAGGATAGTGTTGAATCACTTTCATTGACATCTCTGTTCAATGGCCAGTCTGTGGATTTCCAATCTGCTTCTGCTTATTTTTTACTTTGTGGTGTTACTGCATTGATGACATTAGTCAATATATTCAAGTTTAAATGTTTGAAATTGCAAAAGACATTGTGTTCTGTGGGCATGTTGTTGATTGTGGCTGCATACGTGGTATTGGGTTGCGCTGTAGCTATGGCTGACGAAGTGTCAATTCACTGGAACTTGATTTCTTTGGCTCCGGCATTTGCTTTGATTTGCCTATTGATGGCTAAATCAAGAATCATCAAAGATTACAAGTTGATTCACGCAGCTGACCGATTAAGATGATAAATTTTTGCGAAAAATTAAGCGAATGTTTTGAATTTTAAAAAATTGTGGCTAATTTTGCAGTCCGAAAAATAGAATAATAACGAAATAACATAATAGCGAAATGAAAAGAACTTTCCAACCTTCAAACAGAAAGAGAGTGAACAAACATGGTTTCCGTGAAAGAATGGCAACAGCAGAAGGACGCAAAGTCCTAGCTCGTCGTCGTGCTAAAGGTCGTGCACGTTTGACAGTTTCTCACTCAATGCACAAATAAGATTTAGTTTAAAAACTGACTTATATGCCGTTGTATCTTTCTACGACGGCTTTTGTTGTTTATACGCGTCAGCTTTTGCAGATGATTAGGATATACGAGTCAGGCGTCGCAATTTACGATGCCTGTTTTTTGTCTGGAATATGGTAATGGAAACAATCCGTTTTGTGAGGTCGGTATTAAAGGTTGAATAGGGGTTGGATAGGATACAAAAACTTGCCCATGTAGCTTAAAATTATGAGATTTAGGGGAACTTATGTTAAAAGTGAAAAATGCGAATTATTATTCTTGAGAATAAGTTGTTTAGTTCATTTCTTTTGCTAAATTTGTAATCGTAAAAATCAGCTTTTCCAGATGCTCAAATGCTAGGTTTTTATGGCTAATACTACCTTGAAATTCTACAAAAAGAATTAATATATTTAACCTTATAAAAATTTAACCTTATAAAAAAATTCTGGTATTATGATTATCGGTATCCCAAAAGAAATCATGCATGACGAAGCTCGCGTTGCATGTACTCCTGAAGTCGTAGGTAAGTTTGTCAAAGAAGGATTCGAAGTTTTAGTAGAAAAATCTGCTGGTGACGGTGCGTTGTTCCACGACGAAGACTATGTTAAGGCAGGTGCTAAAATGATGGATGACCCTCAAGAAATTTATGAAAAAGCTGAAATCATTCTAAAGGTGAAAGAACCTTTGTTTAATGAAAAATTAGGAAAACATGAAATTGACATGATGCACAAAGGTCAATACCTAATCACTTTCATTCACCCGGCTTCTCCTGTTAACCACGAAATGGTAAAACAAATGACAGCCAAAGGTATCATCGCTATAACTCTTGACGGTATTCCTCGTATCTCTCGTGCTCAAAACCTTGATGCTCTTACATCAATGAGTACATGTGCCGGTTATAAGGGTATTTTGTTGGCAGCTAATCGTTTGACTACTTTCTTGCCTCAAATGTTTACTGCTGTAGGTAAAATTGAGCCTGCTAAAGTCATGGTTATCGGTGTTGGTGTAGCGGGTCTTCAAGCTCTTGCTACTGCAAAACGTTTGGGTGCCGTAACTTATGCTGCCGATATTCGTCCTGCCGCAGCAGAACAGGCTATGAGCTTGGGAGCAAAAGTGGTGGATACTACAGTTCCTGCTGAATTGGCTATCACTGAAGGGGGCTATGCAAACCGTCTTCCTGATGATGTTTTGTTGCGTGAACGTGAAGCATTGAAAGGAACTATCCAACAAATGGATATCGTGTTCTGTTCTGCTTTGATTCCTGGTAAGGTCGCTCCGGTTATCATTACAGAAGAAATGGTGAAAGGAATGAAACGCGGTGCCGTTATTGTGGATATCTCTATTGACCAAGGTGGTAACTGCGAATGCACACCTCGTGGTGATGTCGAAGTTAAACACCATGTTACATTAATGGGTATCAAGAATATTCCTGGATTGTTGCCAACCAGCTCAACATGGATGTTCGCTAATAACTTGTATAACTTGGTTTACTATCTAGTGAAAGACGGCAAGGTGGTTCTTGACCGCTCTGATGAAGTGATTGCCAAGAGTCTTGTTTGTATCGACGGTGAATTAGTTCATGTGGGTGCACGTGAGGCAATGGGTTTGAATTAATAAATAATATTGTTAAATAGCACAAGAGCGGTGTCCGGGCTAAATTTAGCTTGGTTACCGCTCTTTAACTTTTTTCGGAAATGATAAATCCCTTAATACTTCTATTGGTGTTCGTAGTTTGTACCATAGGAGGATATCTAATTATTAAAAATGTACCCAGCTTGTTACATACTCCGTTGATGTCGGGCATGAATGCTCTTTCGGGAGTGACAGTGGTGGGTGCAATTACTGCTACGGGAGTGGCGTATTTCATCGATAGCAGTTCTTTTGTGACTCAGGCAATTGGTGGCTTGGCAATTATATTGGCGACTATCAATGTCATCGGTGGGTTTGGTATTACTCACCGCATGTTGAAGATGTTTAATAAAAAGAAAGACACTAAGAAACAATGAATACAATCCAATTAATCATAAGCATTGTACTCTCATTGTGTGTAATGTTGGGTATATCCATGATGAGCAAAGTGAAGACTGCCGTGAAAGGCAACTTAATTTCCGCTTTTGCTTTGTTACTTGGTGTTATTGGAACGATGTACTTTAGCGATATATTGACAGCATGGAGTATCTATCCATTTGTCATCGTGGGTACATATATCGGTGTTTTGATGGCCGACCGCGTGAAGATGATTCAAATGCCGCAATTGGTGGCATTGTTCAATGGTCTTGGCGGTGGCGCATCGGCTTTGGTGGGTATTTTGTCTGCTACAGGTCTTGGTTTCAGCGAAGCACAATTGCAGGAAATCAACGAGCTAGACTATGGCTTGTTTGTTGACATCACCTCTATGATTGCCATTGCTGTGGGTATGGTGACTTTGGTGGGTAGTTTGGTGGCTGCCGGTAAATTGCACAGAATTATCAATCAAAGGCCGATGATTTGGTTTGCACATTCAGCCATAACATTGTTATTGTTGGTTGCTATCATCATATCGATTATTGCCGGTGCTTTCTCATCAACTCTATGTGCAAAGTGGATAAGCATTATTGGTTGCGTTATCGCATCTTCTTTGTTTGGCCTTTACTTTTCTGTCAGAGTGGGTGGCGCAGATATGCCGATTACCATTTCATTGTTGAATTCTTTGTCTGGTGTAGCAGGCGCAATTGCCGGTATGGCTATCAGTGACATTTTCTTGGTGGCTGTCGGTTGTATCGTTGGTGCTTCAGGTTTGTTGTTGACACAAATTATGTGTCGTGCCATGAACCGTAGTTTGGTTAGCATTCTTTTGGGAACAAAACCAAAAGTGAAAGTGGCTAAGGAAGAGGATAAAGAAGAAAAGAAAGAAGTTGTAGAGGAAAAAGTTGAACCTGTCGTTGAGGTGAAGAAAACAGCAGGTGCTGTCCTTGCTGAAGCAAAAGATGTAATCATCGTACCGGGTTATGGTATGGCATTGGCACAGGCTCAACATTTGGTAAAACAATTATCAGATACTTTGGAAAGCCGAGGCGCACGAGTTCGCTATGCTATCCACCCTGTAGCAGGCCGTATGCCTGGTCACATGAATGTATTGTTGGCAGAGGCTGACGTTCCATACGAAAAATTGTTTGAGATGGAGGCCATCAACGATGATTTTGCGAAAGCGGATGCCGTTGTTGTGATTGGCGCGAACGATGTGACTAACCCAGCCGCACGCAGTGCAGAAGGTACGCCGATTTACGGAATGCCAGTGTTGAGTGTGGATGCAGCGCCTAATGTGATAATCTGCAACTATGACTTGAAACCAGGTTATGCAGGTGTTGAAAATCCATTATATACACGTGAAAACGGAGTATTCTTGGAATTGGGTGATGCAAAGGAAACATTACAGCGCATCTTGGGTGAAATAGCCGTAGCTGGAGCAAAAGCAACTCCTAAGGAAGAAGTCAAGGAAGAAAAGGCAACAGCAGGCTCTGTATTGGCGAATGCAAAAGATGTGATCATCGTACCGGGTTATGGTATGGCATTGGCACAGGCTCAACATTTGGTAAAAC
>JAHHQT010000071.1 GCA_020026215.1 Muribaculaceae bacterium | reverse complement strand
ATCATATCCTGCAATCGGCGAATCACATTTGAGGTCATGTAAAATCGAGTGTTTCCATGCTGTTCTACATCAATCACCACAGGTAGGTCCAAATCCTTGGACTGGATAGAATTCAAGAAATTACGAGCCTGTGCTACACCGTCAGCCGTAAAGTTAAAGAAGTGGTAAGCTCCGACACAGAAATTATTTTCGCGAGCTTGCATAAAATTATCCTCAAATTTAGGATCTTTAAATTCTGTGTCCTCGGTCGCTTTCATCAAGACAAACTTGACATTGGTATTGCTCAATTCCTTGAAATTGACCTTACCGTTGTGCGCAGAGATGTCAATGCCAAGCACACGATAGTTGGCAGTATCAATCACAGCACCTGTAGAGACACGATCGTGCTTAAACGCGAAAAAAGTTGATAGAAATACCACCAAAACGATGATTGATGATACCCAAATCAACTTGCTTCCATGATTGCCCTTTTTCTTATTTTTCTTTTTCTTAGCCAAAGTGCAGTAGTTTAGTTTTTAAGGAGTTCATACTTGGTTTTATCTGCGTTCCACTGATAAACCAGTTTTGGTATGATGTATTGTTCCACTTTTTTGAATTGTTCTTCCGACATATAATCAGCAATGGTGGTCTTTGCGACCAATCCCCCATCGGAAGTAAATTCATATTGAATAAGAGGGAACTCAATATATGACATTAATTCTTTGAGTTGCTTTTTCGACTTGAACTTGAAAAAATCCTCCACTTTAGGAAGTTTAATGAATTTTTCCGTATCCATTTTTTGTTTCAAGACATCGTAAAAAGCGATTTCTGTATCTGCCGCCGGAACCTTTACAGTTGACAATACCACATTCACATGATAAGGAGCAACAATCACCGTATCCTGGAATTCCACCTTGCGATTGTCAAGATAGCTACGCACCTCAACAAGATGAGATTCTGACACCTGCAATTTCATGTAATCATCACTGAATTCCAATAATTGGGATTTGCCTCCCAAACGGTTGGTGGCAACAGCATCCATATTATTTTTATAATAGTCATACATATCCTGCTTTTCAGTCTCTCCTAACAATGGTGTCACAACATCCGAAAACAGGAATAACTCTGCAAGGTCAGAAATGACCACAGTTTCGGGTATTGTCTCATTGACTGCCAATGAAGGCTTGAGCATCTCATTTGTTTGAGCTGAAACAAATGGGACATTAAAAATTGCGACAAGTATAACTATTAAAAAATAGGATTTCATAATTATTTTCTAAACTTCTTGTTTCTGTCTTTTTTGTATTTTGAGAAATTGTCGTCTTCAGAAGCCGCTCTGCGACCTTTACTGTTCTTTCTGTCAGATGACTTTGCATAATCGCGCTTAGGATCGGCAATTTCTGCATAAAGACGTTTACCAAAGTAGCGGGCATTTTTCAAAGCGCCCACGACCTTATGACCGTCTCCTTTACGAACATCGAAAAGGGAGTAATTGTTCAATAGGTCAATACGACCGATGTCAACTCTTCCTTCCAAATTTTGATTGATAGTTTCAATCAAACGAGCCGGGAAGAAACCATCAGACTTACCAGCATTGACATAAACTCGCTCATAACCGCGTTCTGCAGTTCTTCTGTCCTTGCTCTTGTCACTGCGACGATGGTCGTTTCTTTCGCCATTTTGTTCACCTCTGCCATTACGTTCACGAGGTTTGCGTTCTTCGTAATCCACGACAACTGGAGCATCCTTGTAGTAGTCCAATAAGCGGTTGAATTCAAGAGATACTATTCTCTTCAACAAGTCGTTTTCAGACAACCATTCCAATTTGCGGACAATACCAGGAAGATATTTTTCAATTTCTTCGTCGTTTACTTTAACCTTTTCAATACGGTCTGCAAGGTTGTAAAGTTGCTTTTCGATAATAGCCTGTGGTGTCGGCACCAACTTATGTTCAAATTCCTTCCCAATTTTTCTTTGGATATCCTTCATCTTGCCTTTTTCACGAGAGTGAATGATAGCAATAGAAACACCATTCTTACCGGCACGACCTGTACGACCGCTTCGGTGTGTGTAAGTGGCAATGTCATCAGGCAAACCATAGTTGATGACGTGAGTCAAGTTGTCCACGTCCAAGCCACGGGCAGCCACATCGGTAGCCACCAACAGCTGCAAGGTATGTTCACGGAATTTCTTCATTACGGTATCGCGTTGCATTTGTGACAAGTCACCGTGCAAAGCATCCACATTGTATCCGTCGCCAATCAAATTGTCGGAAATTTCCTGAGTTTCACGACGTGTGCGACAGAAGATAATACCGTAAATATTAGGGTTTGAATCTGCAATACGTTTCAATGCCAAGTATTTGTCTTTTGCATTGACCATGTAATAGATGTGGCGCACATTTTCTGCACCTTCATTACGTGAACCTACTACAAATTCTTGAGGATTGTGCATATAGTTTTTGGCAATCTTGGCAATCTCATCCGGCATAGTGGCAGAGAATAGCAACATTTTTCTATCTTCTGGCACATTTTCAAGGATGGCATTAATATCTTCCAAGAAACCCATGTTAAGCATTTCATCCGCCTCATCCAAAATGACAGTATGAACTGATGACAAATCTACTGTACCACGTTTAATCAAGTCCAACAAACGTCCCGGAGTAGCAACAATGATTTGCACACCTTGACGAAGTGTACGAATTTGACTTTCTATACTTGAACCTCCATAAACTGGAAGGACACGTAGATTTTCAACATATTTGGAATAATCAGCCAAGTCGCTGCTGATTTGGAGACATAATTCACGAGTTGGCGAAATAATCAATGCTTGAGGGCGACGCTTTTCAATGTCAATGCGTTGGATGACAGGCAAACCGAAAGCGGCAGTTTTACCGGTTCCTGTTTGAGCCAAAGCAACCACATCACCATCTTCATGCAACAAGTGAGGAATTACTTTTTCCTGCACTGGCATTGGTGACTCAAAACCCACTTCTGTAATTGCTTTTAATAAATCTTCGCGTACGCCTAATTCTTCAAATGTCATATATTTATTTTAGTTTATTTTTTCAGAGCACCTCACGGTGGCCGCTTTTTTGTTGAATTTTTTTATTGACTGCAAAGTTACGACTTTTTAGCGGGTTAATTGATATGATACCCTCAAAAAATGAATCTATCGACTTCTCAAATGAACGATTTTAATGAAAAAAGGCGCAACCTTACGATTACGCCTTCCTTCATATTGAAAATAATTATAATTCATTATCCTTCAATAGATTATTTTGACAATTCTGCTTTAACAGCTGCTTGCAACTCTTTTCCTTGCAAACCGCGAGAAACGATTGTTCCGTCAGGACCGAACAAAATAATATGTGGAATACCTTGAATACCATAGATGTCAGTAGGAATTTTTTGAGCATTGTCAACAATCATCCAAGGCAATTCTTTAGCCTCAACAGCTTTCTTAGTATCTTCAGGTTTATCCCAAACTGCGATACCAACAACTTTCAAGCCTTTAGGAGCAAATTCCTTATTGATCTCTTTCAATGTTGCCATTTCACGCATACATGGACCGCACCAGCTTGCCCAGAAATCAACCAAAACATAATTACCTTTACCAACAACATCTGACAACTTGAATTCTTTGCCGTCTGACATAGTCACTGTAAAGTCTGTAAACATTTTGCCTACAGCTGTTTTTTCCAATTTTTCGAAATGTACCAATTTCTTTTGTACAGCCTGAGAATTTTTAGTCCATTCAGAAGCATTTACCAACATAGAATCCAAATCAGCCTTCTTATCGAAATAAGATTCAGCAATGACATAGTAACCTACCATATTGTTAGCATTGGCAGCGAAGACAGAATCTTCCACAACATCAAGTTTAGCTTGAACTTTTTCGACCAAAGCATTCAATAGAGAATCTACCTTTTCAGGAGCTTCCGAAGCGATGATTGATTTTTGTTGTGCACGATATTCTTTGATTGTTTTGTCTCCAAATACACGGAAATCAGCCCACACATCATTCAAGACAGTACCTCTCATCACTTGATTTTCGACATCAAATGTCATATTTCCCGGTTCAAGAATGAATGAGCCTGTAGTCATTTTCTCAGACTTGATTTCAACAGGAAGTACCGTTTCAGCAACACCTTCAAATTTCAACACTCCGTTTTCCACAACGGCACTGTCAATAATTGTTTTGGAATCATTGTTTTCCAAATAGAACATTTCCCCATTCATAGTTGTATCTTGGAATGTAGCAGTAATCTCATATTTATTATTACCGCCACAGCTTGCCAAGATAGTAAGAGCAGAAATGCCAATTAAATTGAAAATACTTTTCATAAAAATTTCAAAATTAGTTAATATAAATTTTCTATAAAATTACATATATTAAACAAATAAACAATCATTTTGCTCAATTGAAAAGTCTTAAAATTTCTTAGAAAGTATAACCCACCGAAATTGACGGTGTCCAAGCGGTCACTTTATAGTCTGCTTCAAACTTTTGAGGGACCTTGATCAATGGGTCAATATAGGTATAAGAAGTACCATTAGCACCCACACCTGCCACATAGGCACAAGCCAAATTAACAGAGAAACGAGAGAACGGACGGAATGAAAATCCCAAAGACGGAGATATCTTTCCCATACCCGGAGTTTCCGGATTATAATATTCCTTGTCAATCGGACTCATATCATAACTCATACCGCCAAGAATGTCAAATCGTTCTGTCAATTGATATTTAACCCCTAAACGGAAAGCAAAAGTATTATGATAATTTTTGGCCAACTTTTGGTCAAACTTGTCCAATTGTTCTGAAATGAAGTCAATATCAAGCTCCTTATAGGTTTTCCATCCTGTAAATTGCACATCACCATTCAATTCAAGTTTTGAGTTTGGGCGATAACTTGCACCGAATGTAATGGTATGCGGAAGAGGCATCTCTGCCTTAAAATTAGCTTCCTTAATCAAACCGATAGTATGTTCTGCTATGATTTGTGCATTCTCGTTAGCATAGTTGACTATTACATCACCCGATTTTACCTTCAAACTGGTTTCAGAACGGTAAGATGCACCTACTGTAAACTTGGAGTTAATGTCATACATAATACCCACATTGAAACCAACAGAAATATTAGATGTACCCACCAAATTAACAGAAATAGGAGTGATGTCTCCGAAACGATATTCCTTACCCAATTTGGCCAATAAAGCGTCGATAGATTCAGGAGTAACCATACCCTTACTTAAATCCACGCTACCCCAAGTGACAGAGACACCTGCACCGATAGATAGTTTTTTGGTAATTCTCCAAGAAACTGTGGGCTGTATCACATAAGAAGACAATTTTACTTTTTGAGAAAGAATAGCACCAGGCCAATTGTTTCCCCAATTGATACCACTACCATAAGGAGTATAAAAAGCAACACCCACCTTCAAATTATCATATATACGGAATGCAGCATAACCGAATAATGGAGTGCTGATTTTGTTGTCTGTCTCGTATGTCTTATTACCTGTTGTACATTCTACATTAGATGCAATCCCTGTCACACCCAAAGACAAGTCCAACATCTTATCGGAAAATGCCAAACCGGCAGGGTTGAAATACATACTTTCTGCTCCCAACTTTTGAGAGACACCAGTATGTGCCATTGCTACTTGTTTTGTACTTAACGTGTTTACTTGATAACCTTCTGCAAATACATTGATTACAGAAAACAATAAAATAGAGGTCAGTAAATTAAATCTTTTCATTTTAAAATTTTATAAAACGGTGCAAAAGTACGTAGTTTTCAAATAATCGAATGGTATGTTAACAGAAAGTAGATTTTTTTAACCATACCTAAATCCCCTTAAAAGCGCCCATAAACAAAATAAATAATACTATTCCCTCAACAATAAATTAACATTTTAAATTTAGAATGTTAATTTATTTCAATCTATATAAAAATAGAAAAGGCCCACTTTTCAGTGAGCCTTTCCAAAATTATCTTATATCAAATTATTTTACAATTACTTTGAAACCTTTGTCAGCCAAACGTACGATGTACATACCTTTAGCAACATTGATTTGAGCTTCGCCATTAACCTTGACAGATGCAACCAAGCTACCGTCCAATGCGTAAACGTCAGCATTGCCTTCAAATCCGTTGATAGCGATTACACCGTTTTCTGCAACTACTACAGCATTTGCAGCTTCGATGTTTTCAACACCACCTTGAACAGCTTTACCGTCAAATACTACTTCGATTGGAATTCTGTCGCTACCATTAATCCATTCAACATGGATATTCATCACCAAGTGGTTGTCAGCTTTAGTTTCTGTACCGTCAAGTTTTGCATCAGCTTGAATCATACCGCCACCAAGTTGGATACCAGTTTTAGCACCTGCATAAGCGTAAGAATCAGCTTTATCTTCAATAGTTACATTTTCAACGATGATGTCACCCAATGAATTTGCAGGGTTGCCATCCAAAGAGAATTGATACAAAGAGAATGTGCAAGACTTACCGTCAGCAGCTTTTTCAATGTAAACGCTTTGGTTAGGGACAGGAGTTACTGTTCCCATCATGTTGATAGTGATTAAACCGTCATATTTAGCACCTGCGTGAGATTCTGCATTCGTAAAGTTCAATACGTATGTGTGGCTAGTTTGACCATCAAGGTCTTCACCTTCACCAGTTAGAGTAATTTTAACCACTGAAGCCTCAGCATCTACAGTTACCAATTCTTCGCAAGAGAAACCCTTAGCAACAAAATCAACTTGTTCAGGAGTTGGAAGTTCACCTACCAAATCATAAGAATATACATCAGATTTGAAGTTAGGGACATCAACGCCATTAACTTTCAATGATTCCAATGTTGAATAATAAACGAATTTCAAGTCATCTACTAGAAGCTCTGTAGTTTCCAATAATGAAGAACGGTTCCAATAGTCACCAGCTGCTACAATAACATTCATCATTGTAGGAGCAACTTTTTTATTTACATAATTGAATGGAACTACAAATTCAGTCCAATCTTTAACTTCGTCTTTAGTAAATGTTTTTTCTAAAGAAGCGACCAATGTTCCAGCTCCAGAAACTGTTCCAGCTCCTTCTTTACCCAAGATTGCACGGTCTGCATTCTTAACAGGATGATTCATTGCATCTACTTTACCAATATTTGAATCAAATTCACCATTCCACAAATAGGCAACAATAGTTGATTTTTCTGCAGTTGTATCAATTCTTTTGAATTGACCAACGATAGCATCTGGACAAGATGTAAATTCTACACCACCGAAAGTTCCACCATTTGAGTTTGGTACGTTTGCCAAGTCAGCAGCAACCCAAGGAGTTCCCAATGTAAAGAAACCAGGAGCTACAGAACCCATAATTCCAGGAATACCCAAGAATTTGTTGTAAATGGAAACACTTAAAGAGCCTGTTTTTGCATCGTTTGATTTTCTTGTTAACTCTTCGACATACAGTTGATCAACGCTAGAACCATTCCATCCTTCAGGTTCCAAACCCGGACGGTTAAAATTTAATGAATCTGGGTGCATGGCTAGATCCGTTGTTTTGCCTGCCTTTTCCCATTTTTCAAAACCTACATTAGGCAATTGTTGTGCACTTACCGACATAGCTGCCATCGCGCAGAATACGCCTAAAACTAAAAATTTCTTATTCATAATAATAGAATTGAGTGTTCTAATTTTAAAAATTTGGGTCAAAGTTAGTGATATTTTTAGATTTTTACACCACAAACTGCGCAAATTAACATTATTGAGCAATATTTTTACATAAAAATCCTATAAAAAAGAGGGTGGGACAATTTTGTTCCGCCCTCTACATTATTATATTTCAAGATTTTTATTATCTGACAACTACCTTAACTGCTTTATTTCCCAAGCGTACAATATACAAACCTTCCATCAAATCCAACTGAGCTTCTGTACTCACCCATGCAGTTTTAACCAAACGTCCGTCCATTGAATAAACGCGAGCCATACCTTCAAAACCATTGATAACCAATGCACCATTAATGCCATACGCCATTACATTTGAAGGAAGCAAATTCTCAATGCCTGAAGTACTGTCAATGCCACCATTGAATAATACACCTATATTAATTACGCTATTAGGGTCTGCTGGATCCATCTTCCATAAAACAGGGATATTCATCTCCAAATGTCCACTATAGAAATCTTCTATACCATTTAATGTAACGTCAGCAACAATTGCGCCATTACTAAGCACCAATCCTTTCTTTTCTCCTGCAAAGTTTCTCTTAGGACGACCATTGATTTCAGTAGTTGTAATTGCAACATTTTCAATAACAATATCACCAATTATATTACTTCCATCCAATGAGAAGTCATACAATGAGAATGTACAAGAAGTTCCATCAGGAGCAAATTCTATATATACACTTTGATTATCCAAATGCACATTATTGCCATTCAAGGTGATATCAAGTGTACCATCATACTTAGCACCTTCTCTCTTGATAATAGGCTTGTTGAATTGTAATATATAGGTATGTTCATTCAATCCGTCCTTATCAGCACCAACATTAGTTACAGTAATGGAAATTGTTCCACTCTTCTCATCTGTCGAAACAGAACCGATGGCAGATCTACCAAGCACTTCAAATTGAACTTTGTCTACTGTTGGTAAATCCATTGCCATATCATAGTGATATACATCTTCTTTAAAATTAGGAACTGGAACTCCACCAACAGAAAGGCTCTTTAGTTTTGAATAATAAATTAATTGCAAATCATCAACAAATAATGTTGTTTCCTTTAATAGAGATGTACGTTGCCAATAGTTACCGGCACATACAATAATATTCATCATTGTAGGCTCTCCTGCTCCTTCTACATAATTAAATGGAAATTCAACTTTCTTCCACGCACCAGTAGAAAATTCAGTATGAGCAATTTCCTTATCAACAGAAGCAACCAACTTACCATTACCAGTAATTGTTCCTGCATTTGATTTATTCAGAATTGCACGTTCAACATTAGACTCATCTATATTTGCAGCATTCAATTTACCGATTTTAGAATTAAAATTACCATTCCAAAGGTAAGCTATAACTGTTGAAGATTCTGCATTTGCATCTGTTCGTTTAAGTTGTACAGACAAGGCATCTGGTGTATTCGTGAATGAAACACCGCCATAAGTTCCTCCATCACATACTTTTGTATTTGTTTCGGCATAAACCCAAGGAGTACCTAAAGTAATATAACCCGGAGCCTCATCGCCAATACCAAACATACCTACAAATTTGTTCTGAAGTTTTACACAACTACCACTAAATCCTGCATCTTTTGTAACCAATGTCTGTTTAACGTCACCGCCAATACCTACATTTTGATTCACACTTGAGCCATTCCATCCTTGAGGTTCTACACCCGGTCTTTGGCGTTTTACTACAGCTGTATTATTTTTGCCATAAGCATCAGTCATTTCTGCAGCAGCCTTCCAATTTTCAAAACCGACATTAGGCAATTGTTGTGCTGAAACAAACAGACCTCCAAAGACACAAAGAATACCAAATAACAAAAATCTTTTTTTCATAGTTTATACTTTTAATTTATCATCAAAATTTGAGACAAATATAAACATATATTATTAAAAAGTTAAGGATTTCATACAAAGCGACCATAATAAACGACAATTTGACACTATTAAACTTGAAATAACTACCGCAATATATCGCTA